>CALLJA010000063.1 GCA_938008865.1 uncultured Anaerolineales bacterium | reverse complement strand
CTCGTTCTTTACCGCGAACTATATGAGAATCACGGACAGGCCAGGTCAACTGGCCCCAGCACCCGAGACCGATATGTAGTTCCCACCGCGCCAGAAGAACAATGATTGCCTAGGAATGAAAGAAGGAATGTATATGGCAGCCTGCGCAATACGGATACCGTAATATATATGGACTTTTACTGCGAGTCAAGCAGAGATTTCCAGGTTTTACGCGCCTGCGCCGCCAGCCTGCGCGGCTGGATGCAATCGGCCTGCACGTCTTTCGCGCCGACCAGCTTTGCAAAGCGCGCAATGCCGCGCCCCAGAGCGCTGGCAAAGGCCTCATCGGTGGGGGCGCCGTCCTGCAGCCAGAAGCCGAGGATGTGCAGGGTCATCGTTTTGCGATCCAGCTTCGGGTCCAGGCGCGCCACCAGGTCGTCGCCATAGAGGATCGGCAGCACATAATATCCCCAGCGGCGCAGCGGCAGCGGCGTGTACACTTCCCACTTGTACTCGAAATCGAACAGCTTCTTCGCCCGACCGCGCGCGCTCACGATGTCCAGCGGCGAAAGCAGTGTGACTTCCTCCAGCGTGGTCGTCTCTTTGGGATGCCAGCCTTTGGGAAGTTTCCCTTTCGCAAGCGTATCCAACACGGGAACATCTTCCGCCAGAATGAGATAGGACTCCTTCCCGCCCTCGACCTTCACCTGCTCAAACATCCCAGACTCTTTCCAACGCCCGAGCATTTCCTTCATCTGCTCGATCGAGTAGTTCTCGCGCAAATAACCACGCATCTCAGCGCGGACGTTGTTCTCGTTCTTCAGCCCCATGAAGGCCACAGATTTGCGCGCAAAGAACTCTTCGGTCTCTTTTTCAGAGGCCACATAATCGAATTGTCTGGGCGCGATGTTCTCGCGGAAGTCGTACACGCGGTCGAAGCCCACACGGTGATGGATCATCAACTCGCCCGAGAGCCACATATCGAACAGCGCCACCGAGGTTTCCTTGCGGCCGCGATAACTCTGCAGTTCCAGGCGTTTGCCGTCGAAGTCGCGATTTCCCAGCGGACCACGCCTGCGCAGTTCCGCGCGCACATGCTCCAAAACCGTCTGGTGCTCCGGGACGAAATACTTCACATACTCATCATGCGTGCGCTTCTCCATGTGCCGCCGCCAATAGGGAAGTTCCCGCATAGGGTACATGGCCAGCCAGCCACCATAATCGAAGAACTGGCGATCTTCGTACGCCGCCTGATATAGATAATCGGTCTTGTAATCCAGCACGCGGCTATGCAAAACAATGTCCTGACTACGCGCAGCGATGTTCAACGGGTCCAACTGCAAAGCCTCGCCCGTGCGCATGGCCTCGACCACGCCTTTCTTGCCACGCCAGCGGCGTCCAGGCCAGAGTCCCTGCTTGCCCAGGACGAAACGTCGTGCAGTCTGTTTGGAAATAGTGATTGGACTCATGACAGGTATCCTCACAAATTGTGGATTCGATAAAAGGATGCTCTATTTTAGCACAAACGTTCTTTTTACCCGTAATAAAAAAAGGACCGAGTTTCTCTCGGTCCTCCATCAACTCTGTATCGCCTAATCGTCGCCCAGCGAGGCGATGGCGCGCAACAGGCCAAAGACCAGCACCCCCAATTTGATGCCTTCGCCCGCGGTGATGGCGGTTTCCTTTTCTTCCTTTTCCGCGCGGCGGGTAAGCAGCAGGGCGGCCACCAGTCCCGTCACAGCGCCGATCAATGCGCCCGCCAGGATGACTTTATTCTTGTTCTGCATGGTCTATTTTCTCCCGAAGATCGCCTTGAAATATGCGGCCAGCCCGTCCACGGCAAAGATGGGTTTGACAGCCGCTTCCGTAAAGCGCTGCACGTAGAGCGCCCCGAGTTGGACGTAATCCTGCGCCAGGCCCGTGTAGGTGGGCAGGACTCCCAGCAGGCGCGCCATCAGATAGATCAGGCCCGCCAGGAGCACAAAGACCACCAGTCCCGCCAGGAGGACGGGCAGGAGAATCCAAATTGTGGAGATGGCGGCCCAACGGCCCACATCCTCGCTGCCGCGGGCGGTAACGATGATGAGCAACACGGTCAACACAAGCATCAAGGCCACCGCAAGCGCCATGGGCAGGATGATCTGCCGCCACACCTGCTTACGATGTCTGCGATAGGATTCGTGTTCGTGGCGGGGCAACATGGCTTTCATTGGATTAATTGTAGCATGAAAAAAGGAACGGATCAGGCTTTGTGGGCGCGGGTCCATTTGCGGGCGAAGGCGGTCAGTTCGGCTTCGGTATAGAAGTGACGCGCAATGCGGGTCTGGTAGATCCGCTCCACATACTCGGGCGGCAACGGCGTGGACTTGAAAGCCTTGTACACGTCGGCGTAATTCTTTTCCTCGCCGATGTTGGACGGGTATAACTTGAAATCGTGGATGCCCAGGAATTTTTCCATCATGGGCGCAGCCACGCGGTTCAGGTCTTCGAGACGGATGATTGCCAGGCTTACCCTGGGTGGGTTGGCATAGAACTGAAAGCCGTCCACTGCTCGGAAGGGAACGTCATACACGTCAATACCCAACAACGACTTGAATTCCACGTCGAACCACACGTTGGCGGTCAGGTGCAATTCGCGCGTATCCAGGAAGGCTTGCAGAATCTCATCCATCGGCAGGGCGCCTGCCTGCCAGCGTGGTTTCCAGTCTGGGATGTAACGGTCGAGGTTGTGAAAGAACGAGCCAACATTGCGCGCCACGGGATCGCGCACCAGGCTGATGATGTTCCAATGGCGGCCCGGGTCCCGCTCGAAATCGCGGCGGATGTGTTTACATTGCTGAATTACGCCCAATTCCTCGGCGTCGCCCATGGCACGTGCCCGCGCCTCATGCCCGTCCAGGTCCACCAGATTATGGACGTGGTGGATCGGCACGTTGGGCAGGCCATGTCTGAGGTACGAATACTCAAGCGAGAACAATACCGAACGCGACCCGACCTTGGCCATCTGGTAAATCATGATCGGGTCGCAGGCTATGCCTTGCGCGCGGTACGGACGTGGGTCCCGCCCCGAGATGGACTTCCAGCCCGCGAAGACGTGCGGCAGGAGCCAATGCAGTACAGTCACCCAAAAGCGCTCGAACTCCCCATGCAGAAGCAGGGACAGGACATGGGTGGCTGCATCAAGATACTTGAACATGGACAGGTGTGGCTGCTTTCGAGAATTTATAGAATCAAAGGGCGGGCCAGATTATATCTGACCCGCCCCATATGGAACAGTGGTTTTTATTTAGCGGCGATTGCGCAGGAAGGTTGGGATATCGAGGTCGTCACTGCTGTAGGTGGAGGGCACCGACGGCGCAGGCCTGGACTCGCCGCTGTGCCTGACCTCGGCGTCCACGCTGACAGATTCGCTCGCGTGGAGGAAACTGGCCGGGGCCACAGCGGGCCGCTCGGAGCGCGCAGCCACACGTTCCAGGGCGCGCCGCGGAACGCCGGAGCGCTCAAAGCCGGTCGCGATCACGGTAACGCGGATCTCGTCGCCCATGTTCGGGTCGATCACAGCGCCGAAGATCATATTGACGTCCGGGTGCGCCGTCTCGCGGATGATGGCCGCGGCCTGGTTGACCTCGAACAGGGTCAGGTTCGAGCCGCCGGTCACGTTGAAGAGCACGCCGCGCGCGCCATTGATAGTGATGTCGAGCAATTGGCTCGAGATGGCCTGCTCAGCCGCCAGTTTGGCGCGGTCATCTCCCTTGCCTCGCCCGACCGCCATGAGGGCCGCGCCACCTTCAGACATGATGGCCTTCACGTCGGCGAAGTCAAGGTTGATCAGGCCGGGGATGGTGATCAGTTCGGAAATACCCTGGATACCCTGGTGCAGAACCTCGTCGGCCATGCGGAAGGCGTCTTGCAGGCTGGATTTCTTATCAGCCAGTTGCAGCAGGCGGTCGTTGGGGATCGAGATGAGGGTATGAGCGTGCTCCTTCATCTTGCCGATGCCGTTCTCAGCAGAGGTCATGCGGCGTCCACCTTCGAAGGTGAACGGACGGGTGACCACGCCGATGGTGAGCGCGCCCGATTCCTTGGCGACCTGCGCCACGACCGGGGCCGCGCCTGTGCCGGTGCCTCCGCCCATACCCGCGGTGACAAAGACCATATCCGCGCCCTTGAGCACGTTATACAGTTCGTCGGCCGATTCCTCGGCGGCTTTGCGGCCAACCTCGGGGTCGCCGCCCGCGCCAAGACCGCGCGTGAGCTTATCGCCGAGGCGCACACGGATGGGCGCCTTGGACAGGTTGAGGGCCTGCGCATCGGTATTGGCGGAAATGAATTCAACGCCTTCGATGCCTTCTTCGATCATGCGGTTGACGGCGTTCTGTCCGCCGCCGCCCACGCCGATGACCTTGATGCGAGCGAAGGTCTCGACTTGCGGATTGGGTTTTCGAATCTGATCCATGTGTTCCTCCTGGCCAAGGATGAGCCAATCTTAAACGAGAATGCGAAAATTTAAAAGACTTTTAAGGTGTCTTGTGAGAATTCGGACGACTCAATGGAGACGCCGAATTCATGCAGATTAGGGAAGCAGCCTTTTGAGCCAATTCTTGATGCCGTCAAAATTCATGTTTTCTCCTTTCGGGGCGCGGCGGCTGCGACGGTCCTCCCCGAGGGCGAGGTCGCGGTCGTGCATGGTCAGCGCCCAGCGCAGCAGGCCCACGCTGGTCGAGAACGAAGGCGAATTCAACTTTTCCACCAGGCCGATCAGATTCTCGGGCTGGGCCGTGCGGACGGGCATGCGCAACACTTCACCCGCCACGCGCTTGATGCCGGGCAGGGCCGAGGTTCCGCCCGTCAGGACGATACCCGCAGGCAGCAAGCCGTCGTAGCCCGAGCGTTTGACCTCCTGCATGATCAGGTTGAAGATCTCCTCGGTGCGGGCCTCGATGATATGCGCCAGGTCCTGGCGGTTGATCTGCACGGGGTGATCCTCGCCGAACGGACGGATGCTGAAATATTCCTCCGAGCCTACCTCGGCGCGGACGGCGTGCCCCTGCTGCTTCTTGACTTCTTCGGCCTGGGTGGCGGGCAGGCGCAGCCCATGCGCAATATCCTGCGTTACGTGATTGCCGCCGACAGCCAGCACCATCGTGTGCCACACGTCGCCGTCGACGTAGATGGCCAGGTCGGTGGTGCCGCCGCCGATGTCACAAACTGCCACGCCCATCTGGCGCTCATTCTCGGTCAGCACCACTTCGGCAGAGGCCAGCGGATTCAACACGAACTGCTCCACGGCCACACCGGCCGCGCCCACGCACTGGCGCAGATTGTCCACGGTGGCAGCAGCAGCGGTAATGATGTGCGTCTCCACTTCCAGTTTGTAGCCGTGCATTCCCACGGGCATGTGGATGCCCTCCTGCCCGTCCACAGTGAAGCCGCGCTGGACGACATGCACGATCTCGCGGTCATGCGGGATCGCCACCGCGCGCGCCTGTTCGATCACGCGCGCTACGTCCACCGCATCGATCATACCGTGTGGGACGGCGATGGCCCCGCGGCTGTTGACCGAGGAGACGTGCGCTCCCGCCAGGCTGACCAATGCAGATGTAATCTCCATGCCCGAGGTCTGCTCGGCCTTCTCGACCGAGCGGCCAATCGCCTTGGAGGCCGCGCCCAAGTCCACGATCACGCCCTTGCGGATGCCCTCTGAAGGCTCCAGGCCCATACCCAGGATGCGGATCTGGTTCTCGGCCTCCACGCGCCCCACCAGTGTGCAGACCTTGGTCGTGCCGACGTCTATGCCTACGAAGATCTCTTCCATTACTGTGCCATCCGATAGTAGGGCGCGTCCACATGCACGACGCTGATGAAGGCGGGGGTGATTCCGCGCGCGCCGAGAGACGCAACCAGGGCTTGGTACACGCGCACTTTGAGCGCCATGTCCTTTGAACTCGAACCAAAGAACACCTGCCAGCCTTGTGGGTCGTTCCAGCCAAAACCGTTCTTCGAGTCGTAGATCATGGTCACACCGGCCGGCAGGCTGACAGCCAGGGTTTGCGCCGATTTGACCATGTCGGGCGAGAGGTATGGGAGCGGGCTGAACGGGTCGTCCGCGATGGGCTGGCCCGCAGGCGGGGTCTCCAGGCCCATGACGGGGATCAGCCCGCCGACCTCGCCGCGTGGACGGAAAGCCACGCCGCTTGCGTCAATCCAGGTATAGCCGTTACCCTGCTGCCAGAGCAACACCGGCTGACGCTCAGTCACCTCGACCTGGACCTGGTTCGGCAGCCTGACCGTTACCTGCACCGAGGAGAGTTCGGGGTAGGCGCGGCGCAGTTGCGCGGCTAGGTCGTCCGTACGCAGGCCGAAGATGGGACGTCCGCTCACGCCCAGAGCAGCGTTGATCTCGGCCGGGGCGAGACGGGCGGCGCCCGTCACCTGAGCCTGCGTCACGCGGAAGTAGGGCAGGTTCCACAACAGGTACAGCAGGACACCCAACACCAGGCTGAGGACCAGCGAGGCCGTGCGCCAGCCAGGCTGGAGGCGCGGCAGGCTGGGCACATGCAATTGGCTGCGCGGCAGGCCGAGGGCGATATTGAAACGGCGGCCTTCCTGCTTCTTGCGGGGCACGGCATACAGGCTCCGTCCGCGCGCGGTAGCCATCGGCTGCGGCCGATAGGCGCGTTCGACCGTCTGCTTCTGGCGTTTGGTCTGTTCGCGGGCGCGGCGCTGGCGCACCTCGTCAGAACGGGAAGAAGATCGTTTCTCGGTCATCCTGCGCTCCGAAAGGTGTGGGTGGTGCGGTCACGGTCGGCTTTGCGCTGCAAGGCCAGTTCGATCAGGCGGTCCACCAGTTGCGGATAGGACATCCCAGTGGCTTCCCAAAGTTTGGGGTACATGCTAATCTGCGTGAAGCCGGGGATGGTGTTCAACTCGTTCAAATAAATGCGGTGCGTATCGCGCTCGACGAAGAAATCCACGCGGGCCATGCCCGAGCAGTCGATGGCGCGGTAAGCGCGGACCGCAATGGCGCGGACCTGCTCGCCGATCTCGGCGGGCAACGGGGCGGGGATGACCAGCCCCGAGGTGCCGTCGATATATTTCGACTCGTATGAGTAAAACTCGCGGCTCGGCAGGATCTCGCCCGCCACCGAGGCGCGCGGATCGTCATTGCCCAGCACACTGACCTCGATCTCGCGCGCATCCTTCACGCCATGCTGCACCAGCACACGACGGTCGAACAGGGCGGCTTCGTGCAGGCCTTCCTGCAAGTCGGAGCGGTTGTTGCAGCGGGTCACGCCCACCGAGGAGCCGAGGTTGGCGGGCTTGGTAAAGAGCGGATATGCGCTGACCGCCTCGGCGCGGCGGATGACGTCTTCCATATCGCGCTCGATCTCGGCGCGCGTCACGACCAGCGTATCCACCACGGGGATGCCATTGGCGATCATCACGTCCTTGAAAAGGCCCTTGTCCATGCCCACGGACGAACCCGCCACGCCCGCGCCCACGTAGGCGGCGTCGGCCATTTCGAACAGGCCTTGCAGCGTGCCGTCCTCGCCGAAGGTGCCGTGCAGGACGGGGAAGTACACGTCCACGTCGGTCAACTTTTCGAGCGTCCCGCCGCGCAGGACGAACAGCCCCGCCTCGGAAGGATCGGGCGAAACGATGGCGGGCTCGAGCCCGTCATACGTTTCAGCGGCAAACTTCTCGTGGACGTTCGCGCCGGTCAGCCACTTGCCTTCGCGCGTAATGCCGACCTGGGTCACCGTGTATTTTCGCGCATCGAGCACAGACAGCACCGAGCGCGCAGACATGAGCGAAACATCGTGTTCGCCGGAGCGTCCCCCGAAGAGGACGGCCACTTTCAGTTTGCGGTCTGCGTTGTTTACCATTCGCCGATCAACTCAACTTCCAATTCCAATTTCACTGCAAATTTTTCGAACACGGTCTTCTGCGCGAGTTCGATCAACGCGCGGATGTCGCTGGCGCGGGTCTGACCGTGGTTGACGAAAAAATTCGCGTGGACCGCGCTGACCTCCGCATTGCCGATGCGAGTCCCCTTCAACCCGGCCGCTTCGATCAAACGGCCTGCGTGGTCACCTGCCGGGTTCTTGAACATTGAGCCCATGCTTGCACCGGGCGGTTGCGTGGCCTTGCGGCGCGCGCTGAATTGTTCGATTGTAGCAGACACTGACTCTTTCGATGCGTGTTTCAAGGCGAATTGCGCTGAAATTACAATGCCGCGCGCCTCGCCGCGTTTGAGAACGCTGGTGCGATAACCGTATCCGAACTTTTCGACGGGCCAGGTTTCGAGGCCCGCCCCGCCCAAGACCTCGGCCTGCATCAGGTCGTGGGCCACGTCGCCGCCAAAAGCGCCCGCGTTGCCATACAGCGCCCCGCCGACCGTGCCCGGGACCGTGGCAGCCCATTCCAGTCCGCCCAGACCTTTGGACGCGGCACGGTGCGCCAACTGGCTGAAGGCGGCCCCCGACTCAGCCCACACGGACGGCTGGTCGCCGTCATCGAAGCGGATGGCCTTGGCCTTGTTCAGCAACACGACTTCGCGCACGCCGTGGTCACTGACCAACAGGTTCGATCCCCCACCCAACACGCGGAACGGGATTTCGCGGCCACGCAGGTATGTAACGGCCCGCGTCAGTTCCTCCGCCGAACGGACCGTGACCAGCACGTCCGCCGCTCCGCCGATGCGCGCGGAGGTATATGCCGCAAGCGATACGTTCTCTTGCAGCGCATCGCCGAATTCGGCGCGCAGGGTGGGGAGGAAGGCCGCGGTCACGGTCGACATGTTGGCGCTTTAGTCGCTTTCCAAACTTTCGATCAGGCGGATAATGGTCTCCATCCGCTCCTTGAATTCCTTGTTGCGGGGCTGCTTTTTTGGCAGGGGCCTGCGGGTGCGGTTGGCTCGTTCGTTCTCGGCGTTGACCAGCACCATCTTGAGCGGCGGCAGGCCGAGGGTCTCCGATTCGTACACGCGTTTCTTCTTTTCATCCGACATGACAACCTCCAGTTACAGTCCAGCCAGCACGTTGGCGCTGACTTGGTCGGCATCCCCGGCGGAGAGGACAAGCACCACGTCGCCGCTGCGGAGATTCTTGAGCAGGTATTCGGTCGTCTCCCCCAGCGAATTGGTGAAGTGCGCAGAGGGATGGGGCATGGCGCTGACCACTTCGGCCGAGGAAAAAGCCTGCCTGGGTTCGCGCGCTGCGTAGACTTCGGTGACGAGCACTTCGTCGGCGTCGAGAAAGGCGCGCGAGAACTCGTAGAAGAGCGTCTGCGTGCGCGAGTAGGTGTGCGGCTGCCAAACGGCCCACAACCTGCGGCCCGGGTAGCGGGCGCGCGCTGCCGAAAGCGTGGCGCGGATTTCGGTTGGATGATGGGCGTAATCGTCGATGACGGTCACACCATGTTTC
The DNA here is from genome assembly GCA_938008865.1 of uncultured Anaerolineales bacterium. Classification (GTDB taxonomy): domain Bacteria; phylum Chloroflexota; class Anaerolineae; order Anaerolineales; family Villigracilaceae; genus JACPVF01. The sequence goes on along the minus strand of CALLJA010000063.1, from coordinate 2,185 downwards.
TCGCCCAACACCTGGAAGCGCCGCCCCGTGCCCTTGAACTCGCCCAGCGCAATGGCCGCATTCTTGAGCGAAAGGCCCATTACAGCCGCCACGGAGAGTGAGGCCAGGGCGTTACGCACGTTATGCTCGCCGGGCACCTGCAGCGATACGCTTACAGACTGCACGCCCGCTTCGGCGATGTTGGTGCTGGCGTTGAAGGTAAAACCGCCGCGCTCGTTCGTTTTGAGGCTGCGGGCCTGCATCCACTGCGGGCTGTTGATGGTCATCTCGCCCTGGAGGCTGTAAGCCACCACGTGACGTCCGCCCTTGCGGGCGCGCGGCAGCAGCGACGCGGCGCCTTCATCCTCCGAGGAGGCGATCAGGGTGCCGTCGGGCGGCAGCAATCCGATGAACTGCTCGAAGGCCGAGAACATGTCCTCAAAGGTCGGGTAGCAATCGGGGTGGTCGTGCTCGAGGTTGGTCACCACCGCAATGCGCGGCTGCAAACCCAGGAACATACGGTCATACTCGTCGGCTTCGATCACGAAGGCGTTGCCCTTGCCCATGCGCGCGTTGACGCCGTAATTGGCCATCACGCCGCCGACGATGAAGGACGGGTCGCGCCCGAGGGCCGAGAGCATCCAGGCGATCATGGCGGTGGTGGTGGTCTTGCCGTGCGTGCCCGCCACGGCGATGCCGGTCTTGTTGGTCATCAACTGGCCGAGGAAGTCGGAGCGTTTGTAGACGGGGATGCCCGCTTGCAAGGCGGCCCGCACTTCGGGGTTATCATCAGAAATGGCGGAGGACTTCACGACCCAGTCGGCCCCGCTCACGTTGCGCGGGTGGTGGCCGACGTATACGGTCACGCCTGCGGCCTGCAGGTCGGCGGCGAAAGGCGTCAGGGTCTTATCGGAGCCCGTCACCTGGTATCCGCTTTCCTTGAGCAGGCGAGCGATGGCGGAAAGTCCGCTGCCGCCGATGCCGATGAAGTGAACGCGAGTCATGGTCGCCGCCTGCCTTAGATGTACACCACAATGATGAAGATCAGGATGATAATGACCGCAAAATAGATGGTGGGCTCGCCCAGCCAACGCGGCGGCATGTAATTCATCATCGTGGTAATCGCCGCAGCCACATTCGGGTCGGTGGGCGGGGTGATGATGTTAGGCAGAGCCGTGTAGTTGGCCGAGATCAAGTAGAACAACAGCGTGCCCGCGATCAGATAGCCATTGAAACCACCCATGACTGCGCCGAATAAACTATCGGCCAGGCGTTCGCGTCCAGCCTTGGCGGCCAGGCGCTGCACCGAGATGACGGTCTGGTAGCCGAAGTACACCAGCCCCACCAAGATGATCGAGCGGATCCAGAAAAGGGCGCTGCCCTGCTTGTCGATGCTCTGCATGACGGGCACGTAGCGTTCAAGCAGGTAATTGACGGCCAGCGCGGTAACCACGCTGAACGAGACCATCAGTTCTTTGGCCCAACCGCGCATCCAGCCGATGACGGCGAACAGGATGACGTACATCCACAAAACATAGACAACACTCATCATAACGGCGTCTCTCCTGCCAGTTCGAACAACTGGCTGGCAATCGCATCGGCTGCCCCGGGGCGCGACAGCGCCCGCATGGAGGCGCGCATGGCCTCGCGTTTGGCGGGGCTGCGCAGCAGGTCGGCGATCAACGGGTAAAGCTGCGCCTGCATGAGATGGTCTTCGAGCAGGATGGCCGCGCCACGCTGCGACAGGACCTCGGCGTTGACCTTCTGGTAGCGCCATGCGTACGGATACGGGACCAGGACAGCGGGCAGCCCGAAGAAAGGATACTCGCCCAATGCCGATGCACCCGCGCGCGAGACCACCAGGTCGGCGGCGGATAGGGCCGCGCCCATCTCATGCAAATAAGGCATGGCATGGTAACGCTCTGCAAGATGACTAGGCAGGTCTTTCGCAGCGGCCTCGACGGCAGGCCAATCAAGCAAGCCGGTGATGTGGACCACCTGCGCCAGTTCGAGCAGGGCCGTCAGGCTGGACAGGACCGCATTGTTGATGGTGCGCGCACCTTTGCTGCCACCCGTGACCAGCAAGACGGGCAGGTCGCCCGAGAGGCCCAGGAATTGACTTCCGCTTTGGCGGGACCAGCCTTCGAGGTCCGCGCGCAGGGGGTAGCCCGTGACCACGATGCGCTGTTTCGCGGGGAAATATCCC
>CALLJA010000062.1 GCA_938008865.1 uncultured Anaerolineales bacterium | reverse complement strand
CCTTGACTTTTGCCCCCGAATTGTGCGATTATGAAGAACATTATGTAGATGTCGATGTCAACGGCGGCGTCTCGATGGGCAACACCTTCGCGGACTTCTACAAGGCCCTGCGCCAGCCTGCGAACATGAAAGCGGCCCTGGGCGTCCGTCCGCGCCAGTTTTTAGATTTATTTCTGGATAGAATGGAACAGTTGAGCAAGCGGGTTGGGTCGTGACCACCGCGCCGAGGCGGTGTTTTAATCATCACACTTCATAAAAGGAGAATGCAAGATGGAAATAATTTCGCAAAATGTAGTCTACTTTGCAGTCGTGATAGCGATCATGGCCCTTTTGTTCGTCTGGGCGTATTTCACGAAGCGCATCCAGAAGGATTTCAGCACGATGACCTGGGTGCTTACCCCCGTGGCAATCGCGATCAACCTGACCATCGGCCAAATCGTGCTTGTGCTTAAACTGCCCGTCTACCTGGACAGCATCGGCACGGTGCTGGTCGGCGTGATTTGCGGCCCCTGGGCGGGCGCACTGACAGGAGCGCTCTCGAACATCATTGCTGGAATCATCCTTGACCCAGGGTGGTTCCCGTGGTTCCCGGTCGCTGCGGCTATCGGCGCCACTGCGGGCGCGATGGCAAACATCGGCTTCTTCAAGAACTGGTGGAAAGTGGTCGTAACAGGTTTTGTCATCGCAGTTGTGGCAACGGTTGTTGGCACCCCGATCAACATCGCCGTGTTCGGCGGCATCTCGGCCAGCGGTTCCTCCATCATCACGGCCTTTCTGCTCGAAACGGGCAGAAGCCTGCTAAGTTCCGTGCTGACCACCAACTTCATCGCCGAACCGATCGACAAGATCGCGACCAGCCTGCTTGCATTCGCGATCCTCGACGGCCTCTCGGCCCGCTACCTGGCCCGTTTCCCACGCGGCGAGAATGCGGCCATCGAAAAGGGCCAGCAGGTCACCCAGGTCATCATCGCCCTGGTGGTGGTCGTCTTACTGATCCTGTTTGCGATCTTCATTCTGCCGATGCTCACTGCCCAATAAAAAAACGTTTTGCGGGAGGAGAGAAAATCTCCTCCCGCAAATATTTTAATTTCAGGTAACATAACGCGGATATGAACAACCGCCTGTCCTTTTTTGTCCCCATTCAAAGCCCGTTACACGCCCTCAACCCGCTGACCAAGCTGGCGCTTGTGTTTGCAATGATCGCGCTGGCTTTTTTCTCCTTTCCGTGGCTGGCCCCTGGCCTGGTCATTCCCATCTTCATCGCAGGCCTGGTGGGAAAAGTGCAGAATCAATACTTCTTTGTGGTCACGCGGCTGATCCTGCCCACTGTCGCCTTCATGTTCATCATGCAAAGCCTGTTCCTGCCGCTGGGAGATGTCACGATCTTCGCGTTTTGGATCTTTGACGTCACACGCGAATCCCTGCAGGCCGCGTTCATCACGGTCTCCAGGATCTTCGTCATGGTCTCTTCGTTCACGCTGCTGCTGTTGACCACGCACCCGAGCGAGCTCATGACCGACCTGACGCGACGGGGCCTCCCGCCGCAGTTCGCCTACGTCATCATTTCCACGCTGCAGATCATTCCGCAGATGCAGGCCAAAGCCCAGACCATCATTGCAGCGCAAAGTTCGCGCGGATTGGACACACAAAGCACGTTCGCGAAACGGGTCGGAGCACTCGTTCCACTGGTTGGCCCGATGGTCTTCGGCTCGCTGGTCGAGGTCGAGGAACGCGCCATCGCCATCGAGGCGCGCGGATTTACTTCCACCCGCGTCAAAACCTCGCTAAAAGATGTCCCTGATTCGCGCTTCGACCAAATCCTGCGATGGGGCATCCTTGTGATCGTCATCCTTGCAATCATCTCCCGACTATGGCTATCGTAACCCTGCAAAACGTCACCTACAAATATCCGCTCACCGAAACGCCCGTCTTGCAGAACGTGAACCTGCAGATCAACGAAGGCGAGTTCGTGGCTGTCATCGGGCCGAATGGCGCGGGCAAGTCCACGCTGTGCTATACGCTGGCGGGATTCGTCCCGCATTTCTTCAAGGGCGAGCTGACGGGCACGGTCGAAGTGGCGGGCGTCGAGACGCATCAGTCCTCGCTCAACGAGTGGGTGCTGAACGTCGGTCTGGCCTTCCAGAATCCGTTCAACCAGATCAGCGGCGCAAAATACACCGTCTTCGAAGAGATCGCCTTCGGGCTGGAAAACATCGGCGTGCCGCGCGAGGACATCCGTCCGCGCGTGGAAAAGGCCCTGGCCCTGACGGGCATCTCCGACCTGGCCGACCGCTCCCCCTACTCCCTTTCGGGCGGACAGCAACAGCGTGTGGCCCTGACCTCGATCCTGGTCATGGAACCCAAGGTGCTCGTCCTCGACGAGCCGACCTCGCAGATGGACCCGATCGGCACGCGCGAAGTCTTCGGCGTGATCCGCACGATGGCCGAACGCGGCATGACCGTGGTGCTGGCCGAGCATAAGGTGGAATGGATCGCCGCCTTCGCCGACCGCGTGGTGGCGCTCAAGGATGGTCAGGTGCTGTTGGATGGCAAGCCTGGCGATGTGCTGACCTCGCCCACCTTGGAAGAGGCAGGCTTCGGCATCTCACGCTACACGTCCACGGCGCGCAAGGCAAAGGAAATGGGCCTGTGGAAGAAGGACCAACTCCCCGTCACGCTGGAAGAGGCGGTGGAAGGATTTTCCCTCACCCCCAGCCCCTCTCCCAAAGAGCGAGGGGAGTAAACCATGAACATCGTCATCAAAGACCTTCGTTTCACCTACCCAACGGGTCTGGAAGCCCTGCGCGGCATCTCGCTGACCATCGCCCCGGGCGAACAAGTCGCCATTGTCGGGCAGAACGGCGCAGGCAAGACCACCCTCGTCAAACACCTGAACGGGCTGTTGCAACCCACCCAGGGCGCGATCCACATCGGCGATTGGGACACGCGCGAGCATCCCGTCTCGAAACTGGCGGCGCGTGTCGGTTACGTCTTCCAGAATCCCGACGAGCAGTTGTTCTCGCGCAACGTGGGCATGGAAGTGGCCTTCGGACCGAAGAATCTCGGCTATCCCGTCGAGAAAGTGGACGCGTTGGTCAAGGACGCGTTGGCGTTGACCGAACTGAGCGACAAGACTGAGACCAACCCCTATGACCTTTCGTCCACCTGGCGCAAGATGGTGGCGCTGGCCTCGATCATTTCGATGGACACGGACATCGTCATCTTCGACGAGCCGACCACGGGCCAGGACGCCGTCAACGTGCGGCGCATCGCCAGCGTGATTCAGGCCCTGCGCGAACGCGGTAAGACCGTCATCACCATCACGCACGACATCGACTTCTGCGCCGAGAACTTCGAGCGCGTCATCGCCATGGCGCAGGGACAGATCCTTCTAGATGGTCCCGCCAACGAGGTACTGGGGCAGGAGGAAATCCTCGCCACCACCTACGTCGACCCGCCGCAATTGACTCGCCTCGGCCTGCGGCTGGGATTAAAAGAAACCGTCAGAAACCAGGACGAGTTTCTGACGGCGATCCGAAAATAATCTGTAGGGGCGAGCGGCTCGCTCGCCCATTTCTATTCACCAGGGCGACCCGACGGGTCGCCCCTACTTTTTATATACGACCAATTCCTCGTAACCCGAATCGACGGCGAATTCCCGTTTGTAGACCACATCTCCGAAGGCGGCCAGCACCATCTCGGCGGTGGTGTAGATCTTGCAGCCCGAGACGAGGTGCCCGCCCGTCGTCACACCGTCACCGTCGGAAATGGCGATATGCAGATGCGAGCCGTGGACCGAGACCGTGCCTGTCATCGAGACGATCTCGAAGTGGCCGTCATATTCGTTGTAAAGGTCGCGGTTCGCCAGGCGCAGCGTAGCATGCGTCAGGCTGCCCACGGCGGACAGGATGCAGCCCGCCTCGATGTGTTTCTCGTGAACGAAGGTCTCGATCTCGTCGAACAAGTCCTGGCCTGGGCTGAGGCGGAAGGTGTGGATTTGCATGAAGGCTCCCAGGCGACCCGTCGGGTCGCCCCTACGGTCTAATCGTAATAATACGAGCAGGAGAAATCTTCGCCCGACGGAGTGGTGACCGTGACAGGATAATCGGCCTTGTTCAATTTGAACTTGTCGAGCGAGGATTTGACGGAGGCCAGCGCCTGGTCCGCGTAGAAGCGCGAGAGGTGGAATCCCTGCCAGGGGAGGTCGCGGCTGTCGGTGTGGCGTTCATAACGGATACAGGCCAGGGCGGCGCCCAGCTTCTCTTTGACGGGAGCAGGCGTGGACGAGGCCCGGTAGGCATCCACCAGCGCGGGCACGGCGTCGTCGGAGAGATCCAGGAAGTAAGACGAGTCCAATTCGACGCGGCTAAAATCGTCCTGGGCCTTCGTCTGCCCGCGCAGCTCGCGCTGGACGTTTTGTTTCACGATGAAGGCGTCCACATTGAGCAGGCTGAGCGAGACGGCGAATCCCAGCGCGGCGATGACGGCGGCAAATGCGAAGGCGCGTTCGCGGCGCAGGATTTCCAGCACGAGGGTGACCACCAGCAGCAGGCCGATCCAGATCAGGAAGACGTGGGTGTAGGTGCGTAGGCGGGAGAAACCGTAGGCCGATTCATACAGGGCCAGGCGCTGATACGCCGACACCAGCATGACCAGCACGAGGATCACCAGCCCCACCCCCAGCCCCGAGAAGGCGCGCCGCTGTCCTTCGCTCTCGCGACGGGTGACCCCGCTCAGGCTGAGCAGCATCAACAGGGTGAAGAAGGCCACAGTACACAACTCGCCGAACCCGCGCACGGCGTACTCCGAGTAGGTGTAACCGTCGATGTGGATGTTGGTGTTCCCGCCGAAGAAATATTGGAACTGGACGATCACGAAGGAGAGGAACAGGGCAAAGACGCTGCCCAGCACGATGGCCGCTTCGGTGAAACCGAGGAAGGGCGCAAAAAGGGGCTTGTCCTCGCCGAGGAGTTTCTCGTCGGTGGAACGGGTCGCGGCGTGCAGGAAGGTCCCTGCCAGCAGGTAGGCTCCGATCCCGATGTAGATGGCGCGGAAGATGTACTCGGGCAGTTTCTCGAGCCTGAACAACTCGACAAATTTTTCCAGTTGCTGACCGAAGACAACGTCCGCCGAGGAAAGCAGGGAGGCGAAGACCGCCACGATGGGCAGGGCGATCAGCAGTCCGCGCAGGATGGGCCAGACGGGCGTGGACTTTTTCGCTACGCCGCTCTCCGCCTGGGCCTTGCGGACCTCCGTCATTAAGGCGATCGGCTTCGACAGCTGGCTGGCGATCAGCGACAAGGCATTCTTGAAGTAGTCGCCCAGGCTGTACTGCATCCAACGCCCGCCCAGGTAGGTCACCGCAAAGACGCTCATGGCGGTCAGGGTCAGGGTGTAAGCAAGGAAGGCCGTCAGCGGCTCCCGCCGCACGAAGGAAATTACGGCAAAAAAGGCTAGCGGCACCAGCAGCCACAGACTGCGCGGTGCAGGGCGAAGTCCGTTCGAAAGCAGAAGGTATAGCCCGCCGACCATGCACAGGGTCACAAAAATGGCAAAATTGATTCCCGCGGGCTTCATCCAGAACAGGAAGTCAAAGATCCAGCCGAGCACCAGGGCCATGATCCACAAACGGTTGGGATGTTGATTCACGTCACATCTCCTCGGAAAAATTTCAGACAGGATAGCCCCGCCAGGCTTGCGGAGACTCTCAAAAAGTATCAAAAGTTGGATTTTAGTCTCCGAATGAATCCTGACAATAATACACCTTATTCCCGGGGGTGCGCACACGACCCACGAGGTTGAACATCTTGTAGTTGTACCCCGACAATTCTGCCTGTACACCCTGTAAAGCCCGTTCCGCGAGCCAGTCTGAAGCGTGGAAAGAGCGCCAATCTGGTTCTTCTTTTTGTTCGAGAGCGGCCTGCTGACAGGCAAGGGCCGCCCCGATCCCCTCCTTGATCTCCACCGGCAGGGATGGCGAAAGGAACTCGTCTACCAGGGATGGAACCGCATCCGACGAGAGAGAAGCCAGGTGCGGCACGTTGAAATGCCTGCCTTGCAGGGCGCGCCAAACGTTGTGATGGACGATGGCTCCATCAACGTTCATTAGGTTGAGGGTCAGGGCAAAACCGAGCGAAGCCAGCACCGCCGCGAAGGCAAAATGGCGCTGACGGTCGAGAACCTCGAGCGCGACAACCACGATAAGCAGGATCCCCAGCCAGACCATGAATACACGCGGATATAGGCGCAGGCGCGAATATCCGTGCCAGTCGATGGCCAGCATCAGACGTTGATAGGCCGAGATCAGGATCACCACCACCAGCCCGACAACACTCACATTGAGCCAAGAGTAGATGCGTTTCTGCAATCCCTCCTTGCGCTGTGTGAGCGAACTGAAGCCGAGGATCAACGCCAGGCTTAAGAAGGCCACCGTTACCAGTTCATTGAATCCACTGCGGGCATAGGACGAGTATGTATATTGCGTCATGTCGATGTTGACATTTCCGCCAAAGAAATAGCGGAACTGGATGATGACGAAGAACCCGAACAGCAGGATGATGCTGCCCAGCACGATGGATGCTTCGGTAAAACCCAGAATCCGCTTCGCTGATTTCCTCTCCGCCGCGGGCTGGCCGCTTTCCGAACTGCGAGAGACCAGGAACAGAATGCCAGAGATGCCATAGGCATAAAAAATGACCAGCACCGCACGGAAAACCGTTTCTGTGGTCAGCAGATGAAAGAATTCTTCCAGCTTCTTCGCAAAGATCATGTCTGCTGAAGCCAGCAATGTGCCGAATAAGAGCAGGATCGGAATGGCAATAAAAGCACCACGCAAAATGGCCTGCAACCTCTCGCGGACATCCTTCCTTCCCGCTTGTTTTTTGCTTTCTTTGACCACCGCATCGATATATTCCACAGGCGTTATGAAGATGCCGCCCAGAACTTTCATGGCTGCCATGAAATAATCCACCAGGCGATATTGCATCCAGTCTCCTGCCAGATAGGTGTTGGTCAATATCCCGAGCAGGAACAGGGTGAAGGCGAAAGCCAGAAACGCGGAAAGCGGTTCGTGCCGCAAGACGGTCATCGCCAGGAAGAAGACGAGGGGCAGAAGCAGCCACAGGCTGGCGTGGGCGGGACGCATCCCAGCGGAGAGCAGCAACAGGGTCCCAGCGACCAGGCACAGGGTCAAGAAAACGACGTAATTGATCCCCACCGCACTGGACCAGAACAGAAAGTCGGCGGCCCATCCCAGCAGGAGGGCGGTCAGCCAAAGACGAGTTGAGTGTTTTTCCATGAAGCGTCCTTTTTGTTTCCCAATCTGACGAACGCACGAATAAAACGGTAACTGTGTAGATTATAAACAGCTTAAATTACAAAAAGATTAGAGTTTAATCTACCTATT
>CALLJA010000061.1 GCA_938008865.1 uncultured Anaerolineales bacterium | reverse complement strand
CCGTGGCTGCAGGCCAACGTCACGACCGAGGCGGAGATGGGCGACCTGCAGGTGGTGGACGTGGTCTTCATCCGCAAGGGGATGCATCGAGTCATCACGAAATGATGGTAGGGGCGAGGCGCCGCCTTGCCCCTGCGAAAAATATGCCCAACATCTTCTTCCTCTACGGCAACGACGAATTCGCCATCGCACGGCGGGTGCGGGAGTTCGAAGCTGAATTCCCCGACCCAACCACCGCGGATATGAACACGGCGCGCCTCGAAGCGCGCAGTGCGAGCGAGAACGACCTGAACAACGCGGTCAACGCCATGCCGTTCCTCGCGCCGAAGCGCCTGGTGATCCTGGCAAATCCTTCGGCGAAGTATTCCAAGCCCAACGAACGCAAAAAATTCGAAGAGTTCCTCTCCGCCGCGCCCGAGACGGTGGACCTGGTGCTGACCGAGTCGGTCGAGCCGAAGGAGGCCGAGCGGCACTGGCTGGTCAAGTGGGCGGCCAAGGGCGGAGCCAGGGCGCAGGGCTTCATGCTGCCGCGCCAGAAGGACATGCCAGGCTGGGTCGTCAACGAAGCCAGGAATCAGGGCGGGGCGCTCGAACCGTCGGCGGCGGCCAAACTGGCGGAGATGGTCGGCACGGACACGCGCCAGGCGGGCATGGAGATCGCCAAGCTGCTGGCCTACGTCAACTGGGAGCGGCCCGTCAAACTGGCCGACGTGGAGATGGTCAGCATCGTCACCGCCGAGCCCGACATCTTCTCGATGGTGGACGCGCTGGCCGAGGGCAAGGTGGGCGCGGCGCAGAAACTGCTGCACCGTCTGCTCGAAAACGAGGACGCCTTCGCGCTATGGGGCATGGTCATCCGCCAGTTCCGCCTGCTGATCCAGGCCCGCGAGGTGATCGACGCGCGCGGCATGGTCCCCGACGTGCAGGAGGCGCTGGGCGTGCATCCGTTCGTGGCCGAGAAGGTCTATGGTCAGGCCAAGCGCTTCCCGATGCCCACGCTGGAGGCCATCTATCACCGCCTGCTGGCAATGGACGAGGCTGCAAAAACAAGCCAGGTCTCGCTGGATTTGGCGCTGGATATGTTCATAGGGGAGTTGGGAAAGTAGGCCGATAAAAATGGCTAGCCAAAACTGGGACGTGATCGTGGCGGGCGGCGGGCCTGCGGGATTCTTTGCCGCCATCCGTTGCGCGGAGCTAAACCCGCGCCTGAAGGTGCTGATCCTCGAAAAGGCACAGCAGACCTTGGGCAAGGTGCTCATCTCGGGCGGCGGGCGCTGCAATGTGACGCACGCCTGCTTCGAGCCTGCGCAACTCGTGACCTATTATCCGCGCGGAGGGATGGCCCTGCGCGGCGCGTTCACGCGCTTCCAGCCTGCAGATACGGTCAAGTGGTTCGAGGCGCACGGTGCGGTGCTCAAGGCCGAATCCGATGGGCGCATGTTCCCCGTCACGGATTCGTCCGAGACGATTGCGGATTGCCTGCGCGAGAGCGCCCGGGTAGCGGGTGTCACGGTTTGGACAGGCACAAGCCTGTTGGACGTGAAGAAGTTGCGCGTGGGTGGCTTCTGGCTGGAGGTCCGCAAAGACAAAGAGACCCTGACCCTGCAAGCCGAAAAAGTGCTGCTGGCTACGGGCAGCGATGCCAAGACACGCGAGATCGTCCAATCGTTGGGACATTCTATCGAGGAACCGGTGCCATCGCTGTTCACATTTAACGTCAGAGACCCGCGCATCGACGGGCTGGCAGGCGTGTCGGTAGAAAATGTGACGGTCAAGATGGATGCGTTGACTCAGCAAGGTCCGTTGCTCATCACGCACTGGGGCCTGAGCGGACCTGCCGTGCTGCGCCTTTCGGCCTGGGGAGCGCGCGAGTTGCACGCGAAGAAATATCACACGCCCATCACGGTCAACTGGCTGGGCGAGATGACCTTCGACAAAGCCTTGGACATTTTGCAGCGCAATAAAGATTGGAAGGACAACGCGCGCAAGAAGATTTTCACGCATCCCGCCTTTTCACAGATCCCCATCCGCTTGTGGAAGCAACTGGTTCAATTCCTCGGCGAGAAGAATTGGGCCGATATTTCAAAGGTTGAGTTGCGCAAGCTGGCTACTGAATTAACCGCGGGCGAGTTTACGGTCAAAGGCAAGGGACAGTTCAAGGAAGAGTTTGTCACCTGCGGCGGCGTGCGCCTGGATGAGGTGGATTTCAAATCCATGCAAAGCCGCCTCGTGCCCAACCTGTTCTTCGCGGGCGAGGTGCTCGACATTGATGGCATCACGGGGGGATTCAACTTCCAGTCCGCGTGGACGACGGGCTGGCTGGCGGGAAGTGCGCTGGCCGCTCCGTCCTGAGCGTAGTCGAAGGACAGGGTACTGATTAACTACAGATGAACACAGATAAAACGGATGAGTAGAAACAGGTCACACTGAAAGCGTGACCTGCTCTTTTATAACAAGCTCATCACTGCCTGCACCGCGCGCGGCACTGCGTCTGCCACTTCAGGCGAGAGCTCCTCGGAGAAGTCATGTACCGTTCGGGCTTCGATGGCGACGACCATGACTTCATCGGGCAGGGCGAGTCCCATGCGGCGGCCTGTTTCGAGGGCGGTCATCAGCGATGTGTCGTGCGCGGAGGCGGAGTGACTCTCAGGGGCGTTGGGCAGCTCGCTTAACGGGAACAGGCTGACGGTCCCGATGGGGTGGAGGCCCGTTTGCATCGAGTCGACCAGGATGGCGCGCT
>CALLJA010000060.1 GCA_938008865.1 uncultured Anaerolineales bacterium | reverse complement strand
AGTCGCCATCCCACACGCAAATTGGAAGATGGCCAAAACGGAGATGACGGTCAGCAGGCGTTTCACTGGCGGGAATTATACCCGCCTTGATAAGGCCTGCATGAGAGCAACTTCATCGAAGGGATGACTCAGCGCGAGATCTGGTTCAAGTCGACCACCCCATCCCAGGCCTCGAGTTGTTGGCTGCCGCGTTTGAAGTAGCCGTCGTACTCGTTGCCCGCGCCGCTCGAGATCCAGCCGTCGAGGTTGAAGGGCAGGGGACCGTCGGCGGCGATCCATTCGCCGTTATATCGGCGCGCCAGGTGGACGTGCGTCCCGTTGGAGACGCCGCCCTCGCAGGACGGATGCCCGATGGGGTCGCCCGCCGAGACGTAGGCGCCAGCCTCGACGCGCTCGAAGGTGTCGATGTGCATGTAGAGGATGGTCCAGCCTGTCTGTTCGTAGCCGTCCCCGTCCAGGTCCTGGATTACGGCGCCGTTTGCAGCGCGCACGATCAGGCCGTCGGCGATGGCCGTGACCCACGACCCGCTGGTCACGCAGCCTGCGCTTTCCCCGGGCGGGGCGAAATCGACCGCGGCCCAGGCCGAGCCTGAGTCCCAGCCGCCGTGCGGACCGCCCGTGAAGGACCAGGTCTCGCCTTGCGCGAAGGGCAGGGTCAGGCGCGGCTGGGCCAGCCCAGGCGGAAGCAGCGGTTCGATGGCCAGATCGAAGGGGTTGCCGAACATCAGGTAATAGGTCTTGAACAGGCCGTTGACCGTCACGTCGGCCTGCCATCCGTCGAAGGCGTCGAGTTGCGCGAACAGGCGCTGCACGCCCGCCGTGCCCGCGTTGAGGGTTGCGTCCACGGGGACGACCGAGCCGTCGGCCAGCACCCAGGCGGAAATGGCGTTGGCGCGCCACCAGTAAAATCCGCGGTTGAGTTCGTTGGCGGCCCAGGCTAGTTGGCGGTACAGGCCCGCGCGGTAGGAGTCCACGAAGCCGAGCGGATAGTCGCTGACAGCGGGCTGCGGATTGGAGACCCATCCGCTTTGATGCTCGATCAGCGCCAGCAGCAGGCGCGGATTGACTGAATAATTCTGCGCGACAAGCGTGACAATCTGCGAACCCGTCAGGATTTCGCCGTTCACGTCTTGCGCATAGGCGCTCAGATAGCCTCCTCGGTCTTGCACATACCCGTCTACATCGAAGAGCGCGCTGGCGGGACCATACACCAGTTCCGAGTCAGGGATGACCTTGAAGGATGGCCCCACCGCGCCTGGTTCGGGCGCGGGGATGTCGAGCGTCATGCCGACCGTCAGCAGGTTCGGGTCGGCCAGACCGTTGGCCTGCATCAGCGCCTCCAGGCTGACCCCGTAGCGTTGGGCGATGCTGCCGAGCATGTCGCCCGCCTGGACCACGTACTGGTCCGCGCCCTGACGCAGGGTGGGCAGCGCGCGTGGAGAATCGGGCGTGGGCGTGACCAGCGGCGCGTTCGGGTTCCTCGGCGGGACCGTCACCGAGAGCGGCGCGCGCGTGGGCGTGGGCCCCGGCGTCCGCGTGGGCAGCGGACCTGCCTCCGCCACCTGAAGCGGCAGATTGTTCCCGCCGCCCTGCACGAACGGGTCCACGGTGGGGTAGGGTGTGGCGGTCGCCTGTCCGCAGGCGGTCAGCAGGAGGGTGGAGATGAGAAGAAGGATGAATACTCGGCGCATGAAAAAGATTGTACCAAAGCGGACGCGGGCGGGCAGTCGGACCTTTGGGGCATTCGTGACGGATTTTCCTTACAGGATTGAGAAGTGAGATAAACAAGCGGCGGATTTATAAATCCGCCGCTTGTTTCAAGTTTATTTTTTATACACCTTGCGCATGTTGATATTCGTCACCTCGTAACCCATCTTCTTGTACAACTCGAAGGCGTTGGTGTTGTGACCGAAGACGTGCAGGCCGACGCTTTCGGAGCCCATCTCCATCAATTTCTCGTCGAGGGCGGCCAGAGCCTGTTTGCCGTAGCCTTTTCCGCGGAATTGCTCGTCGATGACGAAATCGAGGATGAAGGCTTCGCGGCGCGGCTCGTCCATTTTGACCTGGACCCACAGCACGCCTAGTTTTCGCTGGGCCTCGTCGTCGAAAATGGTGAAAACGAATTGATCTTTGGAATGGCGGCCATCGGGCAGATAGCGCTCGAACTCCTTGCGCGATTTTTCCAAGGCGTCTTCGGCCTGCCAGTTTCCGCTTTTGACTTTGTCCTCGGCGTAGCCGATAATTTCCTGTTCGAGGAAGACCTCGAAGTCCGCTTGTTCGATGGGGAGAAGTTGAATCATGGTGATCCTTTCTGTTCTATGCTCCGCTCACGATAAA
>CALLJA010000059.1 GCA_938008865.1 uncultured Anaerolineales bacterium | reverse complement strand
AGCGTGGTTCTGCACTATCGGGACGGAGTCTTCGTCCAGGGCGCGACGCGCGGCGACGGCGAGGTGGGCGAAGACATCACCCAAAACCTGCGGACCGTGCGGGCGATCCCGTTAAAAATTCCTGTCTCCCCCTCTGCCAATTTATCCGTTCCAAAATATCTGGTGGTGCGCGGCGAAGCGTTCATCCCCAACCAGGAGTTCGAGGAGTTGAATCAAAAGCTGGCCGAGGCGGGCGAAAAGACCTATCTCAACCCGCGCAATACGGCGGCAGGCTCGCTGCGTCAACTCGACCCCGCGCTGACGGCCTCCCGCCCGATCACGCTGCTGGTCTATCAGATCGTGTATTATGAAGGGTCTGGAGACCCTACGGATGTGCCAACGTCCCAATGGGAAATTCTGGATTATCTTAAGGCGCTCGGCTTCCCCGTCACCGACGTGGCGCGCCGCTTCGACGATATTGACTCGGCCATCGCCTACACTGAGACCTGGAACGAGGGCCGCGACCGCCTGCCTTACGAAGCCGACGGCATGGTCATCAAGATCGACGACCTGCGCCTGGCCGCAGACCTGGGATTCGTGGGCAAGGATCCGCGCAGCGCGATCGCCTTCAAGTTCCCTGCCCGCGAGGTGACCACCTCCCTGCTGGGCATCGACGTGGAAGTGGGCCGCACGGGCGTGCTGACTCCCAAGGCAGTACTCGAAGCGGTGGAGATCGGCGGCGTGATTGTGCGCAACGCCACCCTGCACAACTTCGACTTCATCGCCGAGAAGGACATCCGCATCGGCGACCGCGTGCTGGTCAAACGCGCGGGCGAGGTCATTCCCTACATCATCGGCCCCGTCACCGACGCGCGCACAGGCAAGGAAAAGGTCTATACGCCGCCGACGCATTGTCCCGCCTGCGGCCAGCCCGTGGAGCACTTCGAGGGCGAGGTGGCCTGGTACTGCGTCAACGCGGCCTGCCCCGCGCAGCTCGTCCGCAACGTGGAGCATTTCGTCTCGCGCGGCGCGATGGACATCGAAGGCCTGGGCACGGAGATCGTCGGCATCCTGGTCGAGACGGGCCTGGCCAAGGATGTGGCCGACCTGTTCACCCTGTCGGTGGACGACCTGCTGACGATCAACGAGGAACTCAACAAGCGCCGCCCGCAGAAGGAAGGCGTGGAGACGAAGAAAAAGTCCGCGCCCAAGGCGCCACCCAAACGTCCCGAGAAGCTGTTCGCCGCCATTCAAGCCTCCAAGTCCCAGCCTTTGCCGCGCCTGCTGACCGCGCTGGGCATCCACGGCGTGGGCGAAGTCATGTCGCGCGACCTGTCGCGGACCTTCTCCGACCTGGACGCACTCTCGCAGGCCAGCGCCGAAGACCTCCAGCAGATCGAGGGCGTAGGGCCCAATATCGCCGAGTCCATCGTGGATTGGTTCGGGCAGGACGCGAACCTTCGGGTATTGGCGAAGTTGAAGAAGGCAGGGGTCTGGCCGATCAGCGAGGAAAGTGGAAAGAAGAAAGAAGGGGCGCTGACGGGGATGACCTTCGTCGTGACGGGTACGCTGCCGACCTTCTCGCGCGAGGACGCCAAGGCCTTCATCGAGGCCAACGGCGGCAAGGTCACTGACTCGGTCAGCAAGAAGACCAGCTACCTCGTGCTGGGCGAGAACCCGGGCTCGAAGCTGGACAAGGCTCAATCGCTGGGCGTCAAGGTCATTGGCGAGGACGAGCTAAAAAAACTGGCTGGCGCATAAAATGCCCGCGGTATAATCAGCCCACCCCGTTGGGAAGCACGAATCATAAGGAGCAACACAATGGATCTACATCATACCGACGATGCGGTCACCCGCCGCATTCAAGCCTTCACCGACCGCGTCTCGATGCTCAAGGCCAACGACCTTTATTTTTACAACCAACCCGTGCAGGAGATCCTGCCTGGCATGAAAGTGCTCGTCAATGGGCGCGTGATGGGCATGTATGCTTCGTACAGCTACCTCGGCCTGGTCGGCCACCCGCGCATCAACGAGGCCGCGCAGAAGGCCGTCGCCAAATACGGGACGGGCACGCACGGCGTCCGCACGCTGGCGGGGACTCTCTCCATCCACACCGAGTTGGAAGAGACCATCGCCCACTTCAAGCACGCCGAAGCCGCCGTCACCTACACCTCGGGCTACGCCACCAATCTGACCGTGGTCTCGACCCTGATGGGTCGCGGCGACTATGTTCTCTCGGATAAACTCAATCATGCCTCCATCGTCGACGGCTGTTTGATGTCAGGCTCGGAGTTCCGCCGCTTCAAGCACAATGACATGGCTCACCTGGAGACCATGCTCAAGAACATCCCCGACGGCGCCGCCAAACTGGTCATCGCCGACTCGGTCTTCTCGATGGACGGCGACATCATCGACCTGCCCAAGATGGTCGAGTTGTGCAAGAAGTACAACGCCTGGCTGATGATCGACGAGGCCCACTCGGTGGGCGTGCTCGGCAAGACGGGCACGGGCATCGAGGAACATTTCGGTCTGGGCGACGTGATCGACATCAAGATGGGTACGCTCAGCAAGACCATCCCTTCGGTGGGCGGATATGTGGCCGCGAAAACAGAAATCATCAACTACCTGCGCCACGCCAGCCGCGCCTACATCTTCTCGGCCGCCCTGCCGCCCGCGCAGGCCGCCGCCGCCAACGAAGCCTTCAAGGTCATCCTCGACGAACCCTGGCGCATCGAGCAACTCAACGCCAACACGAAGCAGTTCATCGGCGGACTCAAATCCGCAGGCTTCGACACGCTGTTGACCGAGACCGCCATCGTGCCCGTCATCTGCGGCTCGGACGAGGTGGCCTTCGCCATGACCCGCGAGGGACAGCACCACGACGTCTTCATCCTGCCCGTGGTTTCACCCGCCGTCCCCGAGGGACTTGCCCGCCTGCGCGCCACCGTCACCGCCGCGCACGAGCACGACGAGATCGACCGCGCAATGAACGTCATCATCGAGGCTGGGAAGAAATTGGGAGTGATTTCGTAGCGCCACCCCCAAAGGAATCAAGCCGCCAGTGATGGCGGCTTTTTTGATAGTTCCTGATAGAATTTTTATAACATTTTTCTAATAAATTGGTTTTAGAATCTCTCCTCATAACAAGGAGTTGAAACTATGAAATGGCAATGGAAACTTGGCCGCTTTGCTGGCATCGACGTGTATGTCCACGCCACCTTTCTCTTGCTGATCGGCTGGGTGGGAGTCAGCCACTGGCTCGAACATCAGAGTTGGGGCGAAGTCTTTAACGGCATCCTGTTCATCCTCGCGCTGTTCGCCTGTGTGGTGCTGCACGAGTATGGTCACGCCCTCACCGCCCGCAAGTACGGCATCAAGACCCGCGACATCACCCTCTACCCCATCGGCGGGGTGGCCCGCCTGGAGCGCATGCCCGAGAAGCCGATCGAGGAATTGTGGGTTGCTTTGATGGGACCCGCCGTCAACGTGGTCATCGCCGCGGGATTGTTCGCCTACCTCTTCCTGACCAATAGCCTGGTCCCGCTTAACCAGTTGACCGTCGCCTCGGGCAGCTTCCTCGAGCGCCTGATGACCGTCAACATTTCGCTGGTGCTGTTCAACCTGATCCCCGCCTTCCCCATGGACGGCGGACGGGTGTTACGCGCCATCCTCGCCATGCGCATGGACTACGTCCGCGCCACACAAATCGCCGCCAGCATCGGCCAGGGCATGGCCTTCCTGCTGGGCTTCTGGGGTTTGTTCAATAATCCCTTCCTGCTCTTCATCGCCTTCTTCGTGTGGATCGGCGCGTCGCAGGAAGCCAGCCTGGTGCAGATGAAGAACTCCATCAGCGGCATCCCCGTCACCCGCGCCATGATGACCGATTTCCAGACCCTCAGCCCGCGCGACAACCTGGCCCGTGTGGTGGGGCTGGTCCTGGCGGGCTCACAGCATGACTTTCCTGTGGTGGACGGCGAGGGCCGTGTGATCGGCATCCTCGAACGGGACGCCTTCATCGCCGCCCTGTCGAGCCAGGGACAGTCTGCGCCTGTGGTTGGCGTGATGCGCGGGAGCCTGCCCGAGGTCGACTCGTATGAGATGGTCGAGAGCGCGTTGATGCGTTTGCAAGAGTCGGGCGCCAAGGCCCTGCCCGTCACCCACCTGGGGCGGCTAGTGGGCCTAATCACCGCCGAAAACATCACCGAGTTCCTGATGATCCGCTCGGCGCTGCGCACGGCAGGCGGCGTGTACGGAATATAACCAAAAGGGTCCGCAGAACTTGCGGACCCTTTTCATTACTTCGCCGCCGTCCCCGACGGCGTTTTTTACTCGAAGCGAATCACCAAAATCGGGCTCTCCGCGTGGAGCATGTAGTAGGAGCGCGGCACATCCTTGGTCCCCGCGCCCACTAGTCGCAGGCGGAACTGGGCCTGCCCGCCTGACTGGATAGCGTTCAGGGCGTCGGCGTCCACATCGAGCACGTACCAGCCGTCGCCGAGGAAACGGCCCAGGGTTCCCATGTTCGACTCACAGGTTAGGCTGGGAATCCGCGCGGGCTTGGTCCTGCACACATCCACCACCATGTGCTGACCATTCTTCAGCGGGTCGTAGCCCACCGTCCGCTCCACCTGAATCTTCAACTTGATCGAAGTGATCTGCGCTCCCTCGGGCAAAGTCGACAGGTCGAAAGAGAGCAAAGGTTGGTATACCCGTCCATCGCGATCCCGCCCGAGCAGCGGTTCGGCGGACTGGGTCGTAAACTTCCGCACGCCCATCAATCTCCAGGCGGCCAACTTGGGCGAGAGGTCCGCGCGGAAGAGTCCCCAGTGCGGCTCGACTGAAGTGTAATCCTTCGAGGGTTGATCGAATCCCTCGAAGTACGCAAAACGCACGTCAGTCCTGGCCAATTCGCGGTAATAGAAATCCTGATTGACTTCGGACAGTCCCTTCGCGCCGTCGCTCGGCAGGCCGACCTCTTTGAAGAAGACGAATCGGTCGGTGCGCTGTCCCAGGGCGGCGTACTGGTCCATCTCCCATTGCACCGCCGCCAGCGGATCCTTCGTCCAGTGCCAGTAGGGATGCGCGATGGCAAAGACCCAGTCCCCCGCCTTCAACAACTCGGGGCGACGATAGTAGGTGTCGACATCCTCGGAGGTGGCCACGGGCTTGCCCGTCGCGGCGCGCAGGGACGTGATAGCCGCGCACAGGTCGGTCAGCATGTAGCGGTCCCGCCGCCCCGACAGACCTTCATTGCCGATGTTGTACCCCAGCACGATGGGCAGGTGGGCAGCGTCAAGCGCAGTGCGCAATTCCGCCTTGTTGGTGGGGCTCCACAAGCCGAGGATGACTCCCTTGTAACCCAGTTCATGCGCGATGGTCAGGAACGGTTTGCCCATGACGCCCAGCGCGCCGTAGGTGATCAACCCGTCGAAGCCCGCCCGCTTGAGCGCGGACAGGTCGGCGTAGATGGCCTCCTCGCTGGGCTGGGATCCGTCGGCGCGGCTGGGCGAGGAATACGCCACCCAGCGGATGCGGCTCACCTTCTGGACCCAGGCCTGGTCCACGGGCTGGCCGCACTCGGCGGGAACCTCGTCCACGGGCAATGGCCAGATGGCGGAAAGCAGTCCGCGCGAGGGAGAAGCGGAAGGCAGCAGGGTCAACCCCAGCAGGGCCAGGGTCAACCCGAGGGATGATATCGTCTTATGAAATCGATGCTTCAACCTGACCACCTTTCGATTGCTGGAGGAGCGTACTTCCAGAATATATCAAGCCGATGGGCTTTGCAAGCCAAGATGAGAAAATTCTTAAGTTCCCGCATTGACACCCGCCTGCGCCTTTTGTATACTGCGCTCACTCCGATGGGGAGTAGCCGCCCGCTTGCGGGATGTGCAGTCGTCAATACGGAATTCGTTCCCGGCTGTTCAGCAAAAGGCAAGACCATCGCCAATTTTGGCGGTGGTCTTTTTTATTGCCGCCCACCACGTTAGAGGAGCAATCATGTTCGACCAGATCGAGACCTTCGTACTTTCCACCCTGCAAACCGTCTTCGACCAGTTCGGCTGGGCGGGTGTGTTCGGCCTGATGGCCTTCGAGAACGCCACAGGCATCACCCCCAGCGAGATCATCCTGGCCTTTGCAGGCTGGATGCTGATTGAGCGGCACGGCATCCATCCGGGCTACATCCTCCTCGGCGGCCTGTACGCAGGGCTGGGCAGCGCGCTGGGCGCCTCCATCACCTACTGGGTGGCGCGGATGGGAGGCCGCCCGGTGATCGAGAAATTCGCAGGCTGGTTCCGCCTCGACGC
>CALLJA010000058.1 GCA_938008865.1 uncultured Anaerolineales bacterium | reverse complement strand
CGCGATTTCTGCAAAGCCTGGGGCGTGGACGTGACCGTCCTGCCGATGAGCGACCAGCCCGTGCGCACCATCGTCGAAACGGACCAGGGCGACCTGGCCTTTCAGGAATACTTCGTCCACCGCCGCTGCGAGCCGCGGGTCAAGGGCTTTCGCTTCGACGGGCTCGATCAAGCGGAACCCGCCCCGGGCGTGGTCGAGGCCATCCAGTCGGCGAACGCGGTCATCATTTGCCCATCCAACCCCTGGGTCAGTGTCGATCCAATTTTGAAAGTCCTTCAACCGTCCACGGTCCACGGTCTGCCGTCCACCGTCGCCATCTCCCCCATCATCGGCGGGCAAACCGTCAAGGGCCCCGCTGCCAAGATGTACGCCGAACTGGGCATCCAGCCGTCGGCGCTGGCCGTGGCCGAGCATTATCGCGGGTTGTTGAGCGGCTTTGTGCTCGACAAAGTGGATGCCGACCTGGCGCCTCGCCTCCCGACCTCAACCTTGGTAACCAACACACTTATGAAATCCCTTACAGATCGCGCTATTTTGGCGCAGGCCGTGCTACACTTTGCAGAGAATCTATCATGACACTTTGGGCCATCGTTCCCGTCAAACCCCTGCGGCGCGGAAAATCACGCCTGGCTGGCACCTTGTCTGAAGACGAGCGCGAACGGCTGAACCAGTCGCTGCTCGAACACACCCTGGAAACTCTGACCGACCTTAAAGAATTGGAGCAGGTATTGGTGGTCAGCCGCGACCCGCACGCCCTGACCATCGCCCGCAACCACGGCGCGCGCACCGTGCGCGAAGACGGTCAACCGCACCTCAACACGGCCTTGCAGCGCGCGACCATCGTTGCCCAGGTGTATGCCACGCGCGGCGTGTTGGTATTGCCCGCCGACCTGCCCCTGCTGACGCGCGAAGACGTGCTGGCCTTGCTCGACAGGGCCAGCCAGCCGCCCGTGGTGGTCATCGCCCCCGACCGTCACCGCAAAGGAACCAATGCCCTGCTGATATCGCCCGCAGGCCTGATCGAATACGACTTCGGCGACGACTCCTTCGAGCGCCACTGTGAGCGCGCCCGACGCGCAGGCGCCCGCCTCGAAGTGGTGGACCTGCCCTCGCTGGGCCTCGACCTCGACATGCCCGAGGACCTGGAACTGATCCGCAAGCTGGATACCGCCAGGGTCTTGAAATAACCACGCCGCGCCGCCATTGACCTCAACAACCCTGCGTCCGATGACCGCGACGCAGGGTTGTCTGGTTTAATTCCAGCGAATCAAGGTGAAATAGACAAATTAATGTGACTTTTCACTTAAGGATGCGGAGTTTTTCCACTCGAAAAAACGGGGGTATATCTTATACAATTAATTGTGATTTTTGACACTAGATTCCACAACCCTGAATGAGGTGCTCCATGAACAAAACCCATAACATCGACGACCAGATCATGACCAGCAAGCAACTCCATGCGGAATTGCTGCGCTGCGAGTACTGCGAAGAAAAGCCCTGCAAGACGGCCTGTCCCGTTAACTGTTCGCCGTTCGACTTCATCATGGCGGCTCGCGTCGGCAACCCGTCTGACCTGAAACGCGCGGCGGCCGAGATCATGCATTGCAACCCGCTGGGCGGCGTCTGCGGCCTGGTCTGTCCCGACCGTTTCTGCATGGCAGCCTGCTCACACAAAAAATTCGACGGCGCGATCGAAATCCCCAAGGTGCAGGCCACCATCGTCGAGACGGCCAAACGCCTGGGCGGGATCCCCAAATTCGAGGTCCCCGCGTCGAACGGGAAGAAGGTCGCCGTCATCGGTGGCGGACCCGCGGGTCTGGGCGTGGCCGCCGCACTGGCTCAGATGGGCTACGCGGTCGACATCTTCGAAGGCCGCGAGAAACTGGGCGGCATGATGAACCTGATCCCCGATCAGCGCCTGGCCAAGAGCGTGGTCGAGAGCGACATCGAATTCCTGATGTCGTTGGGCACCATCAACGCCAAAACGGGCGTCAAGGTCGAAGATCCCAAGCAGTTGCTCGCGCAGGGCTATCAGGCCGTGTGCGTCACCACAGGCCTGTGGAAGCCCATCGAGTTGGGCGTCGAGAATGAGAACCTGGCCGTCAAGATGGTGGACCTGCTTTCGAACAAGTCCGCCTTCAACTTCAAGGGCCGCGTGGCCGTCATCGGCGGCGGCGCGACGGCGGTCGACTGCGCCATTACCGCCCGCGAACGCGGCGCGTCGCATGTCGAGTTGTTCATGCTCGAAAAACTCTCCGAGATGCCGCTGACACCCGTCGAGCGCCAGGAACTGATCGACTACGATGTGGAAGTCAATGGCCGCATCCGCATCACCAGGATCCAGGCCAACGGCAAGTCCGTGGCGGGCATCGAGACCAAGAAGGTCGTCCTGCCCGACGGCGAACCCTTCAAGGTTTCCAGCATCCGCGATGTAGACGGCACCGAGGGCGTGCGCGCAGGTTTCGAGGCCGTGGTCATGGCCATTGGTATGCGCTCCGCCATGCCGCGCGAACAGGCGGATGGACTCTTCTACGCGGGCGACGTAGCCCACGGTCCCACCACGGTGGTGGAAGCGGTTGCGTCAGGCAAGAACGTCGCGCTCGAGATCGACGCCTTCCTCAAGAATCAGCCCAAGCCTGAATTCAAGAAAGCCACCAAGTCGCATTACGAACTGCCTGGTTACAACCCGGTGCCCGTCTCACTGGAAACAGACTTCTTTGGACGCAAGCTCAGGTCGCCTTACCTGCTCTCCGCCTCGCCGCTGACCGACGGCTACGAGCAGATGGAGATCGCCTACCAGCACGGCTGGGCGGGCGGCATCATGAAGACCGCCTTCGACAATGTGCCGATCCACATTCCAGCCGAGTACATGTTCACCTTCAGCCCGCTGACCTACGCCAACTCGGACAACGTCTCGGGCCACCCGCTCGACCGTGTCTGCCGCGAGGTGGAAGCACTGATCAAGAAGTGGCCTGACCGACTGACGATGGCCTCCACGGGCGGACCCGTCACGGGCAACGACGAGCACGACAAGCAGGGCTGGCAGTCTAACACCAAAAAACTCGAAGCCTCGGGCGTGATGGGCATCGAATACTCGCTGTCCTGCCCGCAGGGCGGCGACGGTACCGAGGGTGACATCGTCTCACAGAATGCTGCCCTGACCGCCAAGATCATCGACTGGGTCATGGAAGTCAGCGACCCGAACATCCCCAAGCTGTTCAAGCTGACGGCGGCCGTCACCTCCATCGTGCCGATCCTGCGCGCCATCCGCACCGTGCTGGATAAATATCCCGAGAAGAAGGCGGGCATCACGCTGGCCAATTCCTTCCCGACCCTGGGCTTCCGCCCCGCCACGGGCAAGGTCTGGGAAGAAGGCGTGGTCGTCGGCATGAGCGGCGACGGCGTCACCCCCATCTCCTACCTGACGCTGGCCAATGCGGTCCCTGAGGGCATCGCCATCTCGGGCAACGGCGGCCCCATGAACTACAAGGCCGCCATGGACTTCCTGGCCCTGGGCGTCAAGACCGTGCAGTTCTGCACCATCGCCACCAAGGAAGGCTACGGCATCATCCGCGAACTCGAGTCGGGCACGGCCTTCCTGATGCAGGAGCGCGGCATCCAGGACATGCAGCACCTGATCGGCATCGCCCAGCCGCACCCCATCACCGACTTCATGGCGCTCTCGCCGTTGAAGAAGCTCTCGGACTTCGATTACAATCTATGCACCTCCTGCGGTAACTGTGCGCGCTGTCCGTATCTGGCCATCCACCTCGACGAACAAGGCCGCCCGCACACCGACCCCGCCAAATGCATCGGCTGCTCCATCTGCGCCAAGAAGTGTTTCACGGGCGCCATCACCATGCGCCAGCGCACTCCCGCCGAACTCGCGGTGCTGGTCGAGAATTAATATTTTCCTACTGGAGCGCGGACTTTAGTCCGCTAACGCGGCAGACTGAAGTCTGCGCTCCGATTTCAACAGAAAACCTACCCAAAGGACATGACCATGGCTACCAGATTTGAAAACGGAATCGTCGTCACCCTCGGCCCCAACAATCGAGTCATCTGGAACGGCGCAGTTGTCACCGAAGGCGAAACCGTCGTCGGCATTGGCACCGCTGCCGAGATGAAGAAAAAATATCCCCACGCCGATTCGGTGGACTGCACCAACAAGGTCGTGCTGCCTGGCTTCATCTGCACGCACCATCACTTTTATTCCACCTTTGCGCGCGGCATGTTCATCCCTGGCGAACCCGCCTCGAATTTCGTGGAAGTGCTCGAACGCCTGTGGTGGAAGGTCGACCGCGCCATCGTCGGCGATGACATTCTGCTCTCGGCGCAGATTCCCCTCATCGAAAGCATCCGCAACGGCACGACCACCATCATTGACCATCATGCCTCTCCCTCGGCCAGCGATGGTTCGCTCGACGTGATTGAGACCGCCGTGCGGCAGGCAGGCGTGCGCGCTTCGCTGTGCTACGAAGTCTCGGATCGCAATGAACACGGCGAAGGCGTTCGCGAAAACGAACGCTTCATCAAAAAGGTCGGCAAAGGCGACGGCCAGATCGCGGCCATGATGGGCCTGCATGCCTCCTTCACCGTGGACGATGACACGGTCGCGAAGTGCGTCGGCATCGCCAAGGACGCGGGCGTCGGCTGTCACATTCACGTGGCGGAAGATGCCGCCGACCGCAAGGACTCGCTCGACAAATACGGCGTCCCCACCGTGGAACGCCTGCACCGCCTGGGCCTGACAGGCGAGAAATCCATCTTCGTGCATTGCGTCCACATCGACGAAGCCGAGATGGATACCATCGCTTCCACGAACACGATCGTGGTCCACAACCCCGAGTCGAACATGAACAACGCGGTCGGCGTGACCAAGGTGCTGAAACTGCTCGGCAAGGGCATCCTGGCTGGCCTGGGCACGGACGGCATGAACTCGGATATGCTCACCCAGATGCGCTGCGC
>CALLJA010000057.1 GCA_938008865.1 uncultured Anaerolineales bacterium | reverse complement strand
GAGGACGACCGCCTCGTGATCCGCACCTCCACACAGGTCCCGTTCCACGTGCGCCGCATGATGGCGCCCGTGCTGGGACTGCCCGTCAAGCGCATCCGCGTGGTCAAGCCGCGCATCGGCGGCGGCTTCGGCGGCAAACAGGAAGTGCTGATGGAAGACGTAGCCGCGCACCTGACCATCGCCACCAAACGGCCTGTGCTCTACGAATACACCCGCGATGAGGAATTTGTCGCGTCGCGCTCACGTCATCCCATGCGCGTCATGATGAAGACGGGCGTCAAGAAAGACGGCACCATCACCGCCAACTCGATGTACGCGCTGTCTGACACAGGCGCGTACGGCTGTCATGCGCTGACCGTCACGGGCAACACAGGCCACAAGTCGATGGCGCTGTATGTGGGCGATGGCGAATATCGCAAGTCGCCCAACATCCGCTTCTATGCGGACGTGGTCTACACCAACACCCCGCCCGCGGGCGCATACCGCGGTTATGGCGTGCCGCAGGGCTATTGGCCGCTCGACCGTCATCTCGAAAAGATCGCCCGCGAGATGGGCTTCGACCCGATCGAATTCCGCCTCAAGAACACCATCCGCCCGGGCGAGTTTCATCCCTTCTCCACCGCCTGGAACGAGGGCCGCGAGCCGCGCCCCGAGATCATCCACACCGTGGGCCTGGAGCAATGCGTGGCGCAGGGCAAGGCCGCCATCGGCTGGGACGACAAGTATGGGAACAAGCAATGGCAAACTGCCAATTTGCCCCACAACAAACGCAAGGGTATCGGCGTGGCGCTCGTCATGCAAGGCACCGCCATCCCCTACCTCGACATGGGCGGCGCGTCGATCAAGCTCAACGACGACGGCTCCTTCAACCTGCTGGTGGGCGCCACGGACCTGGGGACGGGTTCCGACACCGTCCTCGCGCAGATGGCCGCCGAGGTGCTGGGCGTGCCCGTCGAGGACGTGATCTGCTACTCGTCCGACACCGACTTCACCCCCTTCGACGTGGGCGCGTATGCTTCGTCCACGACCTACATTTCGGGCACGGCTGCCACCAAGGCCGCACAGGCTGCCGCGGAGCGCGTCCGCATCCGCGCCACGATGATGCTGGGACTGCCCGAAGCCGAGGCGGTCAACATCCGCCTGGCGGACCGCAAGGCAACCGCGCCCGATGGCCGCTCGGTGAGCATGGCCGAGATCGCGCTCGACTCGCTGCACAAGAACAACCAGGAGCAGATCATGGGCGTGGCCAGCTATGTCTCGCCTGTCTCGCCTCCGCCTTTCGGCGCGCAGTTCGCCGAGGTGACCGTGGACACGGAAACAGGACAGGTCACGGTCGATAAGCTGGTCATGGCTGTCGACTCGGGTGTGATCGTCAACCCGCTGACCGCCTCGGGCCAGATCGAAGGAGGCATGACGCAGGCCCTCGGCTACGCCGTCTGCGAAGAGATGCGCTACGACGAAAAAGGCCAGGCGCTCGAACGCGACTTCGACCGCTATCACCTCTTCCGCGCGGACGAAATGCCCGAGTTGGAGACCATCTTTGTCGAGACCTTCGAGCCGAGTCACCCGTTCGGAGTCAAGGCCGTGGCTGAGATCCCCATGGACGGTGTCGCGCCTGCCGTGGGCAACGCCGTGCTCGACGCGGTTGGCGTCAACATCGACGAGAATCCCGTCACGCCCGAGAAGGTCTGGAAGGCGTTGAAAGCCGCCAGGTAACTTGTAAAAATACAAAACCTAAGACTTCCGAAGTGGATTAAACTTCGGAAGTCTTAGGTTAACCACGGCAATGACCCGCGCCCAATTGCTCTACCTGCTGCCCTACCTGGCCTCCCTGGCATTGTCGCTGGGGGTCTTGATCTACGCCTACACCAAACGCCAGGCGCAGGCAGCGCGAGCCTTTTTCTGGTATATGGGTGGTCAAACCTTTTGGGTCTTCGGCTTCATCCTCGAACTTGTCAGCGCGGATCTTTATTGCAAAATCTTCTGGGACGGCGCCCAGTGGATGGCGGGGGCCGTTTCCCTGTTGGCCTTTCCCGTTTTTGCCGTGCAATATAGTGAATTCAACCTGAGACACAGAAAAAGGCTGTTTGTCCTGTCTTTCCTGGTGCCGATTGGATTGTTCATCCTTTTGCTGGCCGACCCCTATCTACACTGGATTTACCTCAACCCCGTGGTCATCCCATCGGGTCCTTTCATAGAATTGAAGTACGAGTTTACTTCTCTGGTCTATTTCTATGCCGTGTACAGTTACGGCATCATGATGGCAGCCATCCTGATCGTGGCCCAGCGATTCTTTCGCCCGCACAAGTTATATCGTTCGCAGGTGGTGACCATCATACTGGGTTTCCTCGCGCCCATCATTGGCACAGCCCTGCCGATTCTCGGCATTCACGTCATCCCCCAGCGTGATCCCGCTCCGCTGACCATCACCATCGGGAACCTGATCATGGCCTGGGGTCTGTTTCGTTTCCGCATCTTTCAGGTCTTTCCTGTCGGGCGCGACCGCGTCTTCGAGGAGATGGTCGACCCTGTGGTGATCCTCGACCGCGCCACCACCATCGTGGATGTCAACCGCGCCATGCTCGACCTGCTGGGGATGGAGGCGGAGAACCTGATCGGCCAGTCGGCCAAAGTGGTCTTCGCCGATTTCCCTATCCCGATCAAGATGTACACCGATGTGACCTACGCGCGCACCGAGGCCGCCTTTCCCATCGAGAATAGAATGGTCTATTACGAGTTGAGCGTCTGGCCGCTGTTCGACCAGGAACGCCAGTTGACGGGCCGCGTGTACTTCTGTCACGACATCACTGCCATGAAGGCGTTGGAAAGCGACCTGCGCCGACTGAATCAGGTCCTCGAAGAGCGCGTGGATGTGCGCACCCGCGAACTGGCCGAAGCCTACGACACCACCCTCGAGGGCTGGGCGCGCGCACTCGAACTACGCGACAAGGAGACCGAGGGCCACTCGCGCCGCGTAACGGCGACCACCCTCAAGGTGGCGCGTGCGCTGGGCATCCCCGAAGACGAGATTCTCCACATCCATCGCGGTGCGCTGCTGCACGACATCGGCAAGATGGGCATCCCCGATAACATCCTCAGCAAGCCAGGCCCATTGACCGACGAGGAGCGCGCCATTGTGATGAAACATCCCGAGACGGCCCATCAACTCCTGAAGCAGATCCCCTTCCTCAGCAGGGCGCTCGACATCCCGTATTGCCACCACGAAAAATGGGACGGCACGGGCTATCCGCGCGGGCTCCGGGGGCGCGCCATCCCGCTGGCGGCGCGCATCTTCGCTGTAGCCGATGTGTGGGATGCCGTGCAGTCGCAGCGTCCATACAAGCCAGCCTGGCCGCGCGCGCAGGCTGTGGACTACCTCAAGGAACAGGCGGGCAGACACTTCGACCCGCGCGTGGTGGAGGTTTTCCTCGGGCTGGTGGAAAAGGGAGAGATATAATTGCGCAAGCCGCCGCACCGCGCGCATCCGTTGAGAGTTGGAGAATGAAATGAGCGATCAGATCTTCGTTGTTGGACACGTCAACCCCGATACCGACACCGTCGCCGCGGCGATGGGCTACGCCTGGCTCCTGCGCGAACGCGACGGAGCCAATACCGTGGCCGCGCGCGCGGGCGCGCTCAACGCCCAGACCGCCTGGGTGCTCAAGAATGTCGGCCTCGAACCGCCTGCCTTGTTGACCGACGCCTCGCCGCGTTTTGAATCGGTCATGCGCCGCCTCGACACCATCCGCCCCGACTCGCAGCTCGGCCTCGCCTGGACTCTGGCCTCCCGCACGGGCGGTATCGCCCCCGTGGTCAGCGAGGATGGCAGGCCCTACGGCATGGTCAACGGACTGAGCCTGTTCAAATACTTTACCGAGGTGCTCGGCCCGCGCCCTGGCAGCGCCACCGTGCGCGAGATGATGACCGTGCCCTGCGCCGACGCCGCCGATACGGCCGTGCCCAAATACCCCGCCAACGCCCACATCCGCGACATGCTCAACCGCATCCTGCGCGACGAACACAACGAATACTGGGTGGTGGACGAGAACGGCCTGTACCTCGGCATTGCCCACCAGCGCGACGCGCTCAACCCGCCGCGCCTCAAGATCATTCTGGTGGACCACAACGAGCCGCGTCAGGCCATCGGCGCGCTCGAAGAGGCCGAACTGCTCGAGATCCTCGACCATCACCGCCTCGGCAACCCACACACCCACACCCCCATCCGCTTCACCGTGGACATCGTCGGCTCAACCTCCACCCTGGTGGCCGAACAGACCGCCGAGGCGGGGCTGTCCATGCCGCCTGCGCTGGCGGGCGTCCTGCTGGCGGGCCTGCTGGCCGATACCCTGATCCTGACCTCGCCCACCACCACCCCGCGCGACAAGGACATCGCCCAAAGGCTGGCCCGCTGGGCCTTCGTCGGCGGCGGACCGCTCAAGGGCGAGACCATCGAATCCTACGGCAAGGCCGTGCTGTCGGCGGGCGCGGGTCTTTCCAACCGTGACGCGAAGGAGATCGTCAGCACCGACATCAAGCCCTTCGAAGCGGGCGGGTTCAAGTTTGCCGTGGCCCAGGCCGAGGTCACTGACCTGATGCAGATCGCCGAACACCTCAGCGACCTGCGCGCCGCCCTGGACGAACTCAAGGACAAACGCGGACTCGACTTCGCCATGCTGCTCATCACCGACGTGGTGCGCGGCACCAGCCGCCTGCTGGTCTCGTCCAATGCCAC
>CALLJA010000056.1 GCA_938008865.1 uncultured Anaerolineales bacterium | reverse complement strand
CCAGCAGCGCGCGGTAGTCTTCCACGTTGGCGGGGTTCATCAGGATGATCTTCTGAATGACCTCGGTGGCCTCACGTTTTTTGCCCGTGTTGAGGAAGGTTTCACCCAGTAGGTCCAGTTGGGCCACGGCATCTGGCGTTCGGCCCGCGCGGTGGAGTTGTTCGGCCAGGGCGCGCCGCAACAGGTGCTGGTCTTCGTGCTCGGCCACCAGTTCTTCCAGGAACTGCACGATCTGCGCGTTCTGACGCTTGCTCTCCAGATAGGTGATGTAGCCTTCCAACTCGGTCATGGCCTGCTGTTCCTGGCCCATGCGCAGGTTGAGGTCCACCAGATTCTTGCGGACGCTGGCATCGTCGGGGCGCAGGGTGCGGATCTGCTCGAAGACGCGCAGGGCCTGTTTCCAGTTCAGGCGCTGCATGTCGATGTCGGCCATGCGCTGCAGGATGTGGACGTTCCAGGCGCGGTCGGCGTTGGATTGCTGCACCACGCGCAGGGCGGTGGTGTACGTCTTGCGGGCCATATCCAGTTCGGCCAGGCGGTAGTAGATGTCGGCCAGTTCGAGATATTCGTTGATGGCGTCGTCCACCATGCCGCGCGCCACGAGCTGGTCGATCAGGCGCGTGCGGGCCGAGAGGTCCATCGGCGCGAGCTGGATGACGCGCCGCAGCAGTTTGGTGGCCTGGGCCACTTCACCGCGCACGCCGTAGGCATGGGCCACCACGCCGAACTTGACGATGGCTTCCTGCGGGCGGCCCTCCTGGATCAGCAGGTCGCCGATCAGGGTGTGCAGCGGCAGGTAGGTGGGCGCGTGCTGGACGGCGTCGAAGGCCTCGGCCATGGCGGGGCGCAGGAAGCCCGCGCGCGCCAGTTGATGCACGCGGTTGATCGACTCGAGCACCTGGCTCGACTGGGCTTGCAGCAACACCTCGGCGATGGGCATGATGCCGCCCTCCTGCTTCGGCATTTGTTCGCGCGACCTGTGCAGCTGTTCGCGCCAGTCGGGACGGGCCAGCAGCCCGTTGACGTTCTCGCACAGGCGGCGGCAGGCTTCCTCGTCGGTCTGGTTCTGCTGGGTTTCGATCAGCGGTTCGTACAACTGGCGGACCTCGTCGGCCTGGTCGGCGGGCACCACCAGCGAGTCGGCCAGGCGCAGAGCCTCCAGGTATTCGAGCGAGGCTTCCTTGAGCTGGCCCTTGCGGCTGAGGATCTGGCCCTGCAAGATGCGCGCGGCCAGGTTGTAATCGTTGTGTTTGACGGCATGTTGGAGGTGACGCTGGGCGCTTTCGAGACGGTCGCCCTTACTGCGCAGCAAGCCGAGCAGGAGATACAGCGACGGGTGGCTGAATCCCGCTTCGAGCGCGCGGTCCAACTCTTCGGCGGCCTGCGCGTCCTGGTTGCGGGTCAGCGCGTCGATGGCGCCGCCGAGGTGCAGCACCACTTTGGTCTGCTCGGCGCTCTGCATCGAAAGCTGCCCCGTGCCGCGCATAATGGCGGCCAGCCCGCGCCGCTCCTGCGAGGCGGCGGGACTCTCGTCCGAGTATTCGAAGAGGATCTCCGCCAGTTGAGACAGGGCCTTTTGGCGCGCCTCCCCCACCGGGTCC
This sequence comes from uncultured Anaerolineales bacterium, assembly GCA_938008865.1. Classification (GTDB taxonomy): domain Bacteria; phylum Chloroflexota; class Anaerolineae; order Anaerolineales; family Villigracilaceae; genus JACPVF01. Next base: position 2,035 of record CALLJA010000056.1, on the reverse strand, counting down.
AGGCCCGAGTCGGTTTGGCTGGGCTTCTTCAATTCCTTGACCTGCGCCATGCGGATGGGTCCCGTGCCGCCCTTGGTCCGCACGGGTTTGGGCAGCAACTGACCCGTCTTGAGCAGGGTCTGGGCCTGGCGCGCCTCCTGGCTGGCGGGCATCAGTTGCAGGGCCTTGTCCACCATCTCCTGGGTCTTGTCGGCGCTGCCCGCACGTTGGAAGATACTGGCGATGGCCAGGTATTCGACCACCGCCTGCTGGGTGTGGCCGAGTTTCTCGTGGACGAGCGCCAGGCGCGAGTGCGCGGCGGCGTGCTCGGGGTTGAGCGTGGTGACGCGCACCCAGTTTTCGAGGGCCTTGTCAGCGTCGCGCTGGTTCAGGTACAGGTCGGCGGCGCGCATGGCGGCTTCCACGGCCATCTTCAGGTCGCCGAGGCGCTCGGAGAGCTGGGCCACCTTCTCGAACGGGACCGGGTCGTTGGGCGAGAGTTTGGCGACGTATTGATAAGTCTGCAGCGCTTCTTCGAACTGCCCCACCTGGTAGAGCGCCAGTCCCAGGCTGTTGAGCGCCTTGGGCTGGTCGGGGAATTCCTCCAAGGCCTTGCGGTAGGAGGCGATGGCCTTATCCCACTCCTGGTCCCAGGCGGCCGAGTGGCCCTCATTCATGGCTTTCTGAAAAACGTCTTCTCGTCCAGGCATACCGTTTGTCTACCGTTTCTTCAAAGGGTGCAAATGCGACAGGGATATTTTATCTTTAGTATCTCGAATTGCCAATTCGACTTACAGTACCGTCATCTCGCCCCAGCGGACGCCGTAGCGCGCCTCGGTCGAGAGCGGGATGCTGAGCGGGTAGGCCGAGGACATGGTCTCCTGCACCACGCGGGCGGTCTGCTCGATCTCTTCTTTGGGACATTCCAGCACGAGTTCGTCGTGCACCTGCAGGAGCATCCGTCCGCGGAGGCTGGCCTTCGCCAGCGCATCTGGAATCTTCAGCATGGCGATCTTCATGATGTCCGCCGCCGTGCCCTGGATAGGGGCGTTGATGGCCTCGCGCTCCTCGCGATTCTTCAACTGGACGTTGAGGCTGCCCTGCAAGGCGGGGAAGTAGCGCCGCCGCCCGAGCAGGGTCTCGACATAGCCCTGCTTCGCCGCCAGATCGCGGATGCCGTCCAGATATTTCTTCACGCCAGGGAACTGGCGGAAGTATGCCTTGACGAAGTCCTCGGCCTCGGCCAGGGTCAGGTCGGTGGAACGGGTCAGGCCGAAGGCCGACATGCCATAGATCAGGCCGAAGTTGATGGCCTTGGCGTGACGGCGCATGTCCTTGGTGACCTGCTCGAGCGGGATGCCATGCACGGCGGCGGCCGTCGTGGCGTGGATGTCCTGTCCCGCGCGGAAGGCGGACAGCATGCTTTCGTCACCCGCCATATGCGCCACGATGCGCAACTCGATCTGCGAGTAGTCCACCGAGAGCAGCACATTGCCCTTCGCCGCAATGAAACCGTTGCGCACGCGGCGGCCTTCCTCGGTGCGGATCGGGATGTTCTGCAGGTTCGGGTTCGACGACGAAAGCCGTCCCGTCACCGCGCCCGTCTGGCTGTAGGAGGTGTGCACGCGGCCCGTCTTCGAGTCGACGGCGGCGGGCAAGGCGTCCACGTAGGTCGACTTCAACTTCGAAAGCTCGCGGTGTTCCAGCACAAGGTCCACCACGGGATGTTTTCCGCGCAGGGCTTCGAGCACGTCCGCCGAGGTGGAATATTTTCCGCTGGCGGTCTTCCGTCCGCGGTCGGGCGGCAGCAGCCCCAGATGCACGAACAGCACGTCCGAGAGCTGCTGGGTCGAGTTGATGTTGAAAGGTTTGCCGACCAGCTCGAAGACGCGCTTCTCGATCCCAGCCATGCGGCCCTGCAATTCGGTCGCCATCTCGCTGAAGAAGGGCAGGTCGAGCAGCACGCCGCTCATCTCCATCTCGGCCAGCACCGAGATCAATGGCATCTCGATCTCGTCCATGATTCTCAGGCCGTCCACGCGGGTCAAATCCTTTT
>CALLJA010000055.1 GCA_938008865.1 uncultured Anaerolineales bacterium | reverse complement strand
CCGACCGTCAACCGCACCGAGAGCGGCATCCGCGATTACAACGAGCTCGATATCCGCCGCGTGGACTTCATCAAGTGCATGCGGAGCGCGGGCCTGCCCCTCGAAGTGCTGATCGACTACATGAGCCTGGTGCAACAAGGCGATTCCACGATCGAGACTCGAAAGGAAATCCTGCGCGAGCAGCGCGCCCTGCTGGCCGCGCGCATCGCAGAAATGCAAAAAACGCTGGCCTTGCTGGACCACAAGATTCAGGTATACGAAAACGCAATTCTGACCAAAGAAAAAGAAATCAGCCAGGAAGAATAAAGGAGTTCGAAATGCAAACACGCAAACTTGGGAATAGCGGCCCTTCGGCTTTGCTCAGGACAGGCCTGGAAGTCTCGGCCATGGGGTTGGGCTGTATGCGCATGAGTTTTGGCGACAGGCCGACCGACAAGCAGGAGATGATCGACTTCCTGCACAAGGCGGTCGAGCGCGGCGTCACCTTCTTCGACACGGCTGAAGTGTACGGTCCGTTCACGAACGAGGAGTTGGTGGGCGAGGCGCTGGAGCCGTTCAAGGGACAGGTGATCATCGCCACCAAGTTCGGCTGGAAGCACGGCGAAAAGGGACCTCATCCCAGCGTGGGCATGGACAGCCGCCCCGAGCAGATTCGGCGCGTGGCGGAGGCTTCGCTCAAGCGCCTGCGCGTTGACGTGATCGACCTGTTCTATCAGCATCGCCCCGACCCGAACGTCCCGATGGAAGAGGTGGCGGGCGCCGTCAGGGACCTGATCCAGGCGGGCAAGGTCAGGCACTTCGGCCTGTCCGAATCCAATGCGGAGCAAATCCGCGCCGCCCACGCCGTGCAGCCTGTTACCGCGCTGCAGAGCGAATACTCCATCTGGTGGCGCGCCATCGAAGAAAATGGCGTCCTCGCCGCCTGCGAGGAACTTGGCATTGGCCTGGTCCCGTACAGCCCGCTCGGACGCGGCTACCTGACGGGCAAAGTGGACGAGAACACCACCTTCGACAGCGCCGACATCCGCAGCCGCAATCCGCGCTTTACGCAGGAAGCCATCAAGGCCAATCGCGGCGTGGTCGAACTGCTCGAAACCATTGGGAAGCAGAAGGGCGCCACGCCCGCCCAGGTCGCGCTGGCCTGGCTGCTGGCCCAGAAGCCGTGGATCGTCCCCATCCCTGGCTCGCGCAAACTCGAACGGCTGGATGAGAACAACGGCGCGGTGAACCTGCAACTCTCGGCGGATGACCTGAGCCAGATCAAGACTGCCATGTCGCAGATCACCGTGGTCGGCGACCGATATTAAGATGACGAGATATAAATGGAGAACAACATGCACATCGGATTACAAATCCCGTCTTTTAAAACCCCTGGCGGCACGGCTGCCATCCGCCCCAAACTGAAAGAAGTGGTCACGGCGGCCGAGGCGGCTGGCTTTTACAGCCTGTGGGTCATGGACCATTACTACCAGATCAAGGGCTTGTTCGGCGAAGCCTACACCGACCCGATGCTCGAAGCCTACACCACGCTGGGATATTTTGCCGGGCTGACAGAAAAAGCCTGCCTCGGTGTGCTGGTCACGGGCGTGATCTATCGCCACCCGGCTGTGCTGATGAAGATGGTCAACACGCTCGACATTCTCTCCGGCGGGCGCGCATATTTCGGTATTGGCGCAGCGTGGTACGAAGATGAAGCGAAAGGCAACGGCATCCCCTACCCTTCGACTTCGGAACGCTTCGAACAACTGGAAGACAGCCTGAAACTGGCGAAGGCGCTTTGGAACAGTGATGAGATTTCCTTCACTGGCCAACATTTTTCCGCGCCTGCGATGACCAATAATCCGCGTCCGCTTTCGAATCCGCATCCGCGCATCATGGTCGGCGGCACGGGACCGAACAAAACCCTGCGCATGGTCGCCCAATATGCGGACGCCTGCAATATCGGTGATTGGGTCGGGAAAGAAAATATGCAAAAGGCGCTCGATGACATCAAGCGGCATTGCGACGCTTTGGGACGCGATTACAACACCGTTGAGAAAACCTGCCTTGGCACGGTACATCTTGCGGGGAAGGATACAGTAGGCGGCGTTATCGACCGTATCCGAGAACTTTCTGCAATGGGTTTCACCCATGCCATCTTCAACATGCCCGATGTTTACACCATCACCCCGCTCGAGACTTTTGCAAGAGAAATCATCCCGTCCGTGGTGGGGCTGTAAAACAGACGACAACAAATTTCCGATATAAAAAACAGCCCGCTCGATATTTGATTTCGAGCGGGTTGCTTTTATGACCTAGAGCGCGATGCCTGTCTCTTCGATGAACTCGAAATAGGTCTGTCCCGAGAATCCGCGTGGGATGGGCGGCGTCTGCTCGAACGTGGACTGGAGGGTCTGGTTGGTCTTGCTCTCACTGCTTTTGACGATGCCGTGCAGGACCTCCAACGCATGATAGGCCATTTCCTTGCTGGCGCGGTTCTTGCGTCCCATGCGCATCGACCAGGCCATTTCGGCCACGCCCAATCCGCGATATTCCTCGGTGAAGGCGTGGCTTTGCTGCATGACGATGGGTTCGCTATTGCCCTTCAAGATGACCTTGACCTCACCACCGAAGCGGTCGGGGTCGGCCATGTAGAGGATGCCCATCGTCCCGTGCAGGGTCAGGACGGGCCTTTCGGGGGCGGTGAAAATGGAGTTGGCGTCGAAGAGCACGTTCCCGACTGTGCCGCGTTCGAATTGCAGTGTACCTGCCATCAGGTTTTCACACTCAATCTGGAAAAGTTCGCCGAAGTTTTCCAGCGTAAAATTTTGGCGTTCGGGTTTGCGCGTGCGCGTGACGCCTGAGACTTCCTTGACGGGGCCGAGGATGCTCAGCAGGGCGGTGATGGAGTAAATGCCCACGTCGAAGCCGATGCCGCCGCCAGGTTTGGCCGTGAAGGGGAAGGCGCGGCTGAAGATCTCGCTGTCGCGGGTGAGGATGGAGACGCAGGAGGTGACGTCGCCGATCAGGCCGCTGTCCACCACGAAGCGGGCGGTCTGGATGGCCGACCCGAGAAAGGTATCGGGAGCAGCCCCAAGGTACAGGTGCTTTTCGTCCGCGATCTTCAGCAGTTCGGCGGCGTGCTCCAATTCCACCGACAGGACCTTTTCGGTGTAGACGTGTTTGCCCGCTTCGAGCAGTTGTTTGATGACGGGATAATGTCCCATCGGCGCGGTCAGATTGACCACGATCTCGATCGAGTCATCGGCCAGGACCTCGTCGAAGGTCATCTCTTTGATGCCGTATTTCTGTGCCTTGGCATGTGCCTTCTCAGGTGTGCGGTCGCAGCAACCGACCACATCCAGGATTTTGAACTTGTTGATCATCGTGCCGAGGTAGGCGTCGCTGATGCCGCCGCTGCCGACAATGGCGGTTTTTACGGGTTGGATTTTCATTTTGTCCTCAATTTATGTAATCAAAAAAATTTTTTCCCGTCATTGCGAGGAGCCGCGTAGCGGCGACGAAGCAATCTCCAACACTGCACATGGGATTGCTTCGGGCGGGAGAACACCGCCCTCGCAATGACGAAAAGATTCACTTGATTCGATATGATACGAATGCGATGGTGCGGTTATCGGGCGACCACGAGTTGACGTTGATGGTGCCCTGTCCGCCGAACAGCTTGGCGATGAGTCTGGATTCTCCACCCTCGGCGGGGATCAGGCGCAACTCCACGTTCTTGTTGGCGGGATGGTCGCCAGGCTCCACGTCGCCTTTGGCGTAGGCAATGTAGACCACCCACTGGCCGTCGGGCGAGACGTGCGGGAACCAGCAGTTGGACTCCTCCTTGACCATGT
>CALLJA010000054.1 GCA_938008865.1 uncultured Anaerolineales bacterium | reverse complement strand
GCTGTCATCGGGGGCATTCTGCCTGGGCCGTTCACATTGCTGTTGTTCCTGGTCGAGTCGGGGGTGCTGTTCACCGAAATGAAACGCAACTCGCAAACCGTTCACGACGCCCTCATTCATCTTTCCACTTTTATCTCCCAAGTCGGTCACGCTTACCGCAGCGCGGGCGCGGACTTCCTCACCATCCACGACATGGGTGGCTCGCCTGGTTTCCTCGGCCCCAAACGCTTTGCGGAATTTGTCCTACCTGCCCAGCAACATTTGATCGCAGCACTGCCAAAACCGCGTGTCTTGTCGTTGTGTGGAAATACCAATGAAGTCATGCACCTGTTAGCCGAATCAGGTGCGGAAGCCATCTCCGTGGACCAGACCAACAACCTGTCTGCTTCACGCGCGGCCCTGCCCCACACACTGCTCTTCGGCAACCTCGACCCGGTGGAGACGCTCTCGCGCGGCAACCAGGCTCGGGTCCAAGCAATGGCGGAAGGGGTCCGCACTGCGGGGGTGGATGCACTCTGGCCTGGCTGTGACCTGTATCCGCCCACACCGTTGGAAAATCTCAAGGCGCTTCTGTAAAACAAAAGTTCCCACCGTTTGTGGTGGGAACTTTTTGGTCGGGCTTTTGATTACGGGCAGTTGGTGGTGCCGAACTCGAATTCCTGACAGTTTCCGCCGTCACAGACCTGGATCTGGAACAGCGAATACATTGGGCCCGTGCAGGTGATCAGGTGCTGGCCCTTCTGGATCCCGCCTTCCGAGCAAACGAAACCGTCGGTCAGCATCTGGTAGGTGGCGGTCTCGGGCATGCCGATCAGCGTGTACGGCACCTTCTTCAGGCAGAAGCGGTCATTCTCGGTCACGGCCAGGGGCTGGGCAGGCGGCGGAGCGATCGTCGGCAACAGCGTGGGGGCTTCGGTTGCGGGGGCTTCCGCCGTCGGCAGGATCTGGCTGGTGGGTGCTTCCGCCGGCGGCAACACTTGCGTGGGCTGGACCTGCACAGGCGGCTGGGTGGGTTGCGCGGCCGGTGAGCACGCGACAACCAACAGGGCGAACAGGAGCATGACGCTCAAAGTAAGGGATATTCTCTTCATGGGGTTCTCCTCGTATGTTATGGAAGGATTCTATTCAGCCTTGTCGGATGGCCGAATGAGAAGAATGTCCTATTGGCCCAACCCGCTGCCCGTAAAAAACTTACAAAGATGAAAGGTTGTGGCGAATTCGTGTTTTACCCATCACCGCGGGTCGCAAAGGCGCCGCCCGCATTCTGATACAATTCGACCACTTCAGCCCCATCCCCTGCCATGAAACGTCTTCCCATTCCCCTCCTCTTCGCCTTGCTGACCCTGCTGGCCTACGGGCTGCTCGCCCCCACTGCAGGTTTTCACTGGGACGATTGGGGCTTTGCCTGGGCAGACCGCTTCCTCGGTTCTGCCCAGTTCGTCCCGTCCTTCATCGGTTTCCGTCCGTTCCTCGGGCCGATCTTCTTCATCACCACCAGCCTGCTGCCGCCTGCCCCGCTGGCCTGGCAGCTCTTCGCGCTCGTCATCCGCTTTCTGATCGGGCTTTCGGCCTGGTGGATGTTCCGCGCTTTCTGGCCAGGCCGACCGCGCTTCGCGCTGACGATGGCCCTGCTCGTACTGGTCTTTCCCGGCTATTCGCAGCACTGGGTGGCCTTTACGCACATCAACCAGGAACTCATCCCCTTCATTTTTTACCTGTTGTCGTTCGGCGTCAGCGCCCACGCGCACCGCAAAAAGAGTCCGCTTCTCACTGCGCTGGCTGTCCTCCTGCAATTCTGGGGCCTCTTCCCCACCGAATACTTCTTCGGCATGGAACCGCTGCGCTTCCTACTGCTTTGGTCCATGCTCGATGAAGCCAATTTCTGGAACCGTTTCCGCCGCGCACTGGCTGCCTGGCTGCCCTACCTTTTCCTCTGGGCCGCCGATGGTCTGTGGCTGGTCTGGTTCTATCGTTCGGGCGCGTACATCTCATACGCCATGGAAGGGCAGCAACTTAACTGGCTGCTTGAATTGTTGGATGCTGCCTTCAAGGCGGGACTCTACGCCTGGGGACAGGTCCTGCTGCTGGTCGGCTCCGCCCCAAACACCCCCACCTCCCTGCTGACCCTTGGGCTGGTCGCCGTCACCTTTGCGCTCCTCGTCTTGTATCTCTTCCGTTTCCCCGCGCGCGATGAAGAGCCGCTTTCCACTCGTTACTTTCCCCTTTTCCTCATCCTCCTCGGCCTGACAGGCATCTTACTCGGCCGCCTGCCTTCACTGGCCGCAGGCCTGCCGCTGACCTTGCAATCGACCTTCGACCGTTTCATGATTTCCATGACCCTCGGCGGCAGTTTTTTCCTGGCGGGGCTGATCGAGCTGTTACCCGGCAGGGACGCGCGCCTCAAACTGATTATTATCAGCCTGGCCGTCGCTCTCGGGGTGGGACAGCAATTCCACAACGCCAATCTCTTCCGCCGCGATTGGGCGCGCCAGCAGGAGATCTTCTGGCAGTTTTCCTGGCGTGTGCCCGCGCTCGCGCCGAATACCCTGCTGCTAACCGACGTGATCCCCAATCTGCCGCTGGAAACCGACCTGTCCTTCACCGCGCCCATCAACTGGATGTATGCCCCCGATTACAACGGCGGCGACCTGCCCTACGCCCTGCTCTACGCGGAAGCCCGCCTCGGCGGCAGCGTGTTGACAAGCATCGAGCCGCACACGCCCGTCAGCCTGCCCTTCCGCACCGTGGACTTCCACGGCTCGACCGACCAAGCGCTGGTCTTCCTCGTCCCGCAGGACGGCTGTCTGCGCGTGCTTGACCCGTCGCTGGGCGACGCGGAAACTTATGAAAAGGAATCTGAGTTTTTGACAAAACTCATCCCGCTCAGCCAGCCAAGCCTCATCCGTACCGATGCGCCTCAACTTGGTCTGCCAAATCCGCCATTTGGCGCGGAACCCGAACATACCTGGTGCTACTTCTACGAAAAGGCCGAACTGGCCCGCCAGAGGGGGGATTGGGCGGCAATCCTCGAACTGGGCAGGCAGGCACAGGCTCAGGGATACAAGCCTCAGGATGCTTTCGAGTGGCTGCCCTTTATCGAAGCCCAGGCCCG
>CALLJA010000053.1 GCA_938008865.1 uncultured Anaerolineales bacterium | reverse complement strand
AGAAGGAGTCATCGAAGATGTAGATGGGTGCGCGTTTGACCAGCGCGCGGGCGATGGAGAGGCGCTGTTTTTGCCCGCCCGAGACGTTCATGCCGCCCTGGGCCACCTCCAGCTCCATGCCCTGTTCGGAAGCGTCGATCATCTCGCTCACCTGGGCGGTATCGACCGCCTGGCGCAGCTCGGTTTCGGTGGCGTCCTCGTCGGCGTAGCGCAGGTTGCTCTCGATGGTGCCGGTGAAGAGGGTGGCCTTCTGCGGGATGTAGCCGATGCGCTCGCGCAGATCGTGCTGGGTGACCTCGCGCACATCGGTGCCGTCGATGCGGATGGAACCGCCGGTCACGTCGTAGAAGCGCGGGATGAGGTTGACCACGGTGGACTTGCCCGAGCCGGTGGAGCCGATGATGGCGGTGGTCTGCCCGGGCTGCGCGGTGAAGTTGAGGCCGTGCAGCACGTCTTCGTCGGCGCCGGGGTAGCGGAAGGAGACATCGCGGAATTCGACGGTGCCCTTGAAGGGAGCCGGGAAAGCGCGCGGGGCGGGGGGATCGACGATGGTGGGCTCGGTTTCGAGCACCTCGGCGATGCGCCCGCCGGAAACGGAGGCGCGCGGGATGATGATGAACATGAAGGACATCATCAGGAAGGAGAAAACGATCTGCATGGCGTACTGCATAAAGGCCATCATGTCGCCGACCTGCATGCGGGCCTGCGCCACCTGGTGCGAACCGATCCAGATGATGAGCAGCGAGAGGCCGTTCATGATGAGCATCATGGAGGGGAACATGCCGGACATGACGCGGTTGACGAAGAGCGTGGTGCCGGTGAGTTCCTTGTTGGCGCCGTCGAAACGCTTCTCTTCGAAGGGCTGCATGTTGAAGGCGCGGATGACGAGCATGCCGGAGAGGTTCTCGCGGATGACCAGGTTGAGGCGGTCGATGAGCGACTGCATGATCTTGAACTTGGGCAGCGCCAGCGCGAAGACGGTGATGACCAGGCTGAGCAGCATGCCCACGGCCACGGCGATCAGCCACCACATGGAGGAATCCTTGTTGACGGCGCGGATGATGCCGCCGACGCCCATGATGGGGGCGTAGAAGACCATGCGCATCATCATGATGACCACCATCTGGATCTGGGTGATGTCGTTGGTGGTGCGGGTGATAAGCGAAGCGGTGGAGAATTTGTCGAATTCGGCGTTGGAGAAGGATTCGACCTTCTGGAAGACGTTGCGGCGCAGGTCGCGCGCCAGCCCGGAGCCGGTGGTGGCCGACAGGTAGCCGACCGCGATGGTGCAGGCTACCGATAGCAGCGAGACGAGCAGCATAAGCAGCCCGACGCGCAGGATGTAGCTGGTCTGCAGGGCCTGCATGTCCATGCCGAGGGCGGCATATTCGGTTTTGACCACGGCCACGGCGGCCTGGCTGACGGCCTTGTCACCGAGCGCGGCAAACTTCTGCTGCATGGAGGCACCGATCGAGGCGCGCATGGCGGGGGAAAGTTTGCCAAGCATGCCGAACAGGTCGGTGCCGGCCGGCAGGGCCGCGGCGTTGAAACCGGCGGCCTGGCCGATTTGCGCCAGTTTGGCCGGGTCTGCCTGGGCCTGCTCGATGGTCGAAACGGCCAGCAGGGCCTGCGCCATGGGTTTTTCGAGCGCGGCGGTCTGGTCAGTGGTGAGCTTGTTGAGGGTGTAGACGGGGCCGTCGGCCAGGGCGGGGATTTCTTTCAGCTTCGCGGCGTAATCGGGCGAGCTGGAATCGACCAGGGTGTAGGCCGCCAGCACGCTCTGGCTGTCGGCGTCGCTGAGGAAGAGCGTGACGCGCTGCATTTGCGACTGGCGGATGGCGGTGGGCAGCGCGTTTTCCACGCCGCCCTGCTGGATGCCGTTGTTGACGATGCGGGAAAGATAATCCGGCAGCGACAGGTCGGCGTTGGCCTGCACGAACAGCAGGGCGATGGTGACCAGGATGGCGAGCAGATAGGGTTTTAGGTACTTGGCTAATCGAAGCATGAGTGCTGTTACTCCTCGGTGAGCGCCGCTTTGGGCGCGGGGACTTGAATTTGTGCAATAATGGCGCGCTGCAATTTGGTCAGCAGCGTAATGAGTTGTTCCTGTTCTTCAATGGAGAGGCCGCGCAGCAGGGAATCGACCTTTTCAAAACGGCGCGGGGCATTGGCGATGACGTACTCGCGGCCGGCCGGGGTGAGCTGGATGCGGAAGGCGCGCAGGTCGGCGGGATCGATGGCGCGCTGGATGAGGCCCTGGGTTTCGAGGCCGCGCAGCAGGGCGCTGATGGTGTTCTTGCTGACGCGCTGCGAGTGGCTGAGGTTGGTGGGGTTGAGACCGGTGCAGTTGCCGCCTTTTTCATCGATCAGCAGGCGCATCAGGATCTGCCAGCGCGGGCCGGACAGTTCGAGATCATCCTCGATCTGGGTGTCGAGCAGGCGGCTGAGGTGGGCCGAGCGCTGCAGCAGGATGAATAACTCCAGGCCGCGCGTGTCGTCCACGTTGAAGACAGCCCGCATCTGATCGCGGATGTGGCTGTGGATTTGTTCCCAATCTTGCGGGTTGGCGTGGTGCATATCACCTCGGGTTGAAAAATAGTAACACGTCGAACTATACAGGCGTGGAAATATACACCCGTATGATGGGTCAAGTCAAGGGGGAAAGATTAAGGGAGGGTTAGAAAAAGGGAAAGTGGCAGGGGAGTGAAGCGTGAGGCGTGAGGCATGGAAGGAGTAGAATTCGTTCGGCCTGTACCACGAAGTGGTATTTTTACCCGCTCTCAAGCCCGGACCGGATTGCCGCCGCAAGAATATCCGTGTTGATGGCTTTCAGGGTTTTGAACTTGATGCAATACCCGCTCACGCTGGCCTTGCCGAGTTTTTTCCCATAGGTTTGGGCAAGGTAGGTCTTGTCTTTGATCCCCATGATGTAGACAGAGATGCCGGTTGTATTGGCGCTCAAACCAATTTGATAAAACTCCCTGGTGGTTCCATCGGCATATTTTATGGTTTGAGATCCATATCCGATATTGGGATTGGAAACGATTTTGTTTTCACTGTTTTTACCATCCAGGAACCATAATTTACAGGCTGGCATGGTTTGCAAAACCATGCGGTGCAACTCCTGCATGTCGCTGCGTTTGGGTTCCGATTGGCTGGCAATATAGGCTTCGATTTGTTCTTGTACGTTCATGCTGATTCCAATTCTTTGAGGGAAAATTGGGAATATTGACAAATCCTATCATTTTTTGGATAAAATTGCCAGGCGGTCTTACAGGTTGGGCCGTCCTTGTAGCAAGTTGGGTGCGTTCAACCCCCTTCGGGGGCAGGCAAACGAACGCACCCTACGGATTGGAACGAACCTGATCACAAAATCCC
>CALLJA010000052.1 GCA_938008865.1 uncultured Anaerolineales bacterium | reverse complement strand
ATTGGGACACACCCGCGGGCTACGTCGCCAATTTCGCCGAACAGGACGACCTGGTGCTGTTCAACTCCAACTTCGTGGTGGTCTCGTTCGACTATTATTTCAAACCCTACAAAGAGAAGTATTCCATCGAGGTGATGGAGCGCGGCCTGCCCCTGGACCTGTACATGGACGGCGTGCTGGAACCCAAGATGACCAGGGACGACGTCCCCGCGTTGCTCGCCTTGATCCAGGACCATAAACGGGTCTGGCTGGTCTACAGCCATGACTGGTACACCGATCCGCTGGGGCTGATTCCTCAGACATTAGCCTCACAGATGAAGGTGACCCGCGAGCGTGAGTTTTATGGCGGCAGGGTTATCTTGTACGAAGCGCCGTAACGACAGACCTCGGAGGTCTTGGAGGTCCTGTTATGGAGTAGAATCTCCGTGACAACTTTGAACCCACGGAGACTCTATGTCCACACCTGTGATCGTCGATGCCATCCGCACGCCCGTTGGAGCGCTGGGGGGCATCCTTGCTTCGGTCCGCCCAGATGATATGGCGGCGTTCGTTATCAAGGAAATCATCAAACGCAATAAGTTCGATCCCGCCCTGGTCGAGGAGGTCTTCTTCGGCTGCGCCAACCAGGCAGGCGAGGACAACCGCAACGTGGCGCGCATGGCCGCGCTGCTGGCGGGACTTCCGCTCGAGGTAGGCGGTGTGACGGTCAACCGTCTGTGCGCCTCGGGGCTGAACGCCGTCAACCAGGCGGCGCGCGCCATCAAAGCAGGCGAGGGCGACATGTACATCGCGGGCGGAGTCGAGTCAATGTCTCGGGCGCCGTACTCGCTCCCTAAAGCGGAGTCAGGCTACGCCTTCGGCAATCTCACCGCCTACGACACCGCCCTCGGCTGGCGCTATCCCAATCCCAAGATGAAAGAAATATATGGCACCGACGCGATGGGCGAGACCGCCGAGAACATCGCCGCCGAGCGCCTACACCTGACGCGCGAATTGCAGGACGCCTTCTCGGTCCGTTCGCATCAACGCGCTGTGGCCGCGCAGGACAGCGGCCGCTTCAAACAGGAGATTCTGCCTGTTGCCATCCCGCAGAAAAAGGGCGACCCGAAAATCGTGGATACCGACGAGCGTCCGCGCCGCGACACGACGATGGAGTCGCTGGCGAAGTTAAAGCCTGCTTTCAAGAAGGACGGGGGAACCGTCACCGCGGGCAATTCGTCTGGACTCAACGATGGCGCTGCCGCGTTGTTGCTGATGAGCGAGGAGAAAGCCGCCGCGCTGGGACTCAAGCCGCTGGCGCGTGTGGTTTCCTCGGCGGCGGCAGGCGTTGCACCGCGTGTCATGGGCGTCGGTCCCGTGCCTGCCACGCAGAAGGCGCTGACCCGCGCTGGACTCAAGATGCAGGACATCGGTCTGGTCGAGTTGAATGAGGCCTTCGCCGTGCAGTCCCTGGCCGTGATCGAAGACCTGGGCGTCGACCCCGAGATCGTCAACGTCAACGGCGGCGCGATCGCCATCGGGCACCCGCTCGGATGCTCGGGTGCGCGCCTGGTCACCACGCTGGTGCACGAGATGCGTCTGCGCGGCAACGTCAAATATGGACTGGCCACGCTGTGCGTCGGCGTTGGTCAGGGCGAGGCCACCGTGTTGGAGTGGCTCGGATAAATGGTCCACAGATTTCGCAGATCAAAATGTACGGGTGCCAAGACGCAAGGATCTAAAATCTCGATGCTTTGGATATGGCATGATTAAAACCTTTGGGCACGGATTCTTAAATTTTTTTCGTGCGAATCCGCGAAATCCGCGTTATCCGTGTCCAAAATCACGGCTAATCTGAAAACCAAAGTTCTTAACTTTGCGCCTCTGCGTTTGAGCGTTGAAAATTGTGCCAGATCTGTAAGGGTCGCGCAGACTCAGAAATCAGTGTAATCTGCGTAATCTGTGGATAAGTAAG
>CALLJA010000051.1 GCA_938008865.1 uncultured Anaerolineales bacterium | reverse complement strand
TGCCGTTGGCGCTGGCCATCATCCACGCGCCTGTGCCGAGGGTGCCGACCAGCGCGCAACCCATGCAGGCGAGGATGAGGAGCTGCGCCACGGTCATCCCGAGGATGCGTCTGGAGCGTCTTCTGGTCATGCTCTCTCCTTTTGAATATAGGACACTTATGGTCTCGGAGACCGTCAGGGTCCCCTGTTATCGCGAGACCAGGATCGCCCGCGCGGGCGCGCCTTCTGCGCCGACCAGTTTGAGCGGCAGGCAGTACAGGCTGTAGAAGCCGCGCGGGATCTGGGACAGGTTCAGGCCTTCGACCACGATCACGCCCGCCTGGAGCAGGACCCTGTGGGTCGGGACAGCGTCCTCGTAGGGCGCTACCGAAAGGTAGTCCACGCCGACGAGTTGGATGCCGCGCCGTACCAGCCACTCGGCGCCATCCTCGGTGATGGCGGCGAAATCGGGCTGGAACTCGGTCTCGCCGCGGGCCCACAGGTGTGAGTTGCGCGTGCCAAACAGGATGCGCGTAGTGCCCTCAGCCAGCGGGACGCCATCCAGCACCTCGGCGGTGATGGCGTCCACGCCGTCGGGGAGTTGCGCCACGTAGCACGGCCCCGTCAACACGTCGAGCGGGAGTTGGTCCACGCTGCGGCCATCGCTGACGAAATGCAGGGGCGCGTCCACGTGGGTGCCAATGTGGACGCTGGAGTTCAGCCTGGTCAGGTTGTATTCTGCCCCTGATGCCATCGACTGGGTTTGTTCCAGCACGATGGCGGGGTCGCCAGGCCAGACAGGCAGGGACGGTGAGATGGGCAGGGAAATATCGTGGATGCGCATGGGAGACTCCAGATGATGGTTGTCAGGGAACGGGCGTCGGGGTCCCCCCAGGCAGAGCCAGCGGGGTCAGGGTCAGTGTGGGGCCTGGGGTGGGCGTCGAAACGGCGGGCAGCCATCCGCTGAAGGAAAAGTATTCCTGGAGGAAGGCGGCGCGTTCCTCGGGCGTCATCAGGCGCGGGCGGGCGTAGTCTTCCATCATGCCCGTCAGCAATTCGGTGCTGATGTAGCGCCCGTTGTAGACGACGTGGCGGTCCATGAAAATGCGGCGGATGCCAGGCTGGGGCGGGATGTCGCCCATCTGGTCGAAGAACAGGTTGCCGAGGCCGTAATGAATGAAGGAGCCGCTGTGGAATTCCATGACCTGCGCGAAGTGCGCCTGGCTGCCGCTGACGATGGACGCGCCCGCATCGGCCATCAGGCGGAAGTCGTCGGCCTGCCAGGGGCGCGCCTCGGGCGAGTAATACTCGTAATACTGGAAGGTGGTGATGACCACATAGCCTTCGCTGCTCAATTCGCTGATCTGCTGGGTCATGTACTCGAAGTCGCAGGGCGCGGCGCCCGGGCGCTTGTTGGTGGCGGTCGGGAATTTGCCCGTATCGACCGGGTTGCAGCCGATGAAGGCGATCTTGTTGCCGTGGTTTTCAAGTTTGAGCGGCTTCATGGCATCGGCCATATCCTTGCCGCCGCCATAGTAGGGGATCTTGTTTTGGGCGTAGATGTCGAGGGTTTCGAGCATTGCCACAGGACCGTAATCGCCGAAGTGATTGCCCGTCAGTTCGATCACGTCGGTGCCGATGTCGGTCAACAAGTCCATGTATTTTGGGCTGGAGCAGAAGACCAGCGCGGTCTGGCTGGGATTAGGGTACCCGCATTTGCTAAAGAAGGGAATCTCGTTGCTAACGTGGGCGATGTCGGCTTCGCGCATCAGGCCGCGGATATCCTGGCCTGGGTAGAGCACGCCCTTGACCTCCATCGTCTTGGCAGTGGCGCGTACCAGCGCCGTCACGCCCGTCAGGATGATGGTGGTCAGTTTGCCTGCGTCGCGGTTGGAGGCGGGCAGGCTGTAGGCCGCATCGTCGGCGCTCAGGCGGAAGCCCGCCGTCAGCGCGTACTCTACCACATCAAAATCCTTGCGGATGGGCGACTGACCGTCCACGCTGAGGACCTTCCACTGCGGATTCAGTTCCTCGAACGGGATGACGGCCCAGGCGGGCAGGTCGGCCCAGGCAGCGGACTCCAAGTCTGCGGCGGGCAATACTTTCACGGACCCTTCGGCGGGCTCGCCCCATAGGGCCGCAAACGCCGCGCGAGTTGATTCTGCCATCAGGAGCGGGCGGCCCGCAAAACTGGGCGCAGGTTTGCCGCTCCAGGCGGAGCGCAACTCATACGCGGAGACGTCGTCGACCAGGGTCGGGAAGGGGGCCACGAGCGCATAGACCCACAGGACCTGATGGGGGTCGGTCGGCTGGGGCTGGGCGACCTGCAACGTCACTGCCGCAGATTCGGGGTCGCTTGCAGCGGGCAGGTTCCAGGCGGCGGTTTCCTCCACCAATTGGGCGGGTGCAGACGGGTCGCGCCATAGTCCACTTTTGGGCGGGGCAGGGGTGGCGGTCGCTTCGAGCAGCGCAGCGCTGACCAGCGGGGAAGCCGTGGGGGTGGCCTGGCTGGGGGGCACGGGGGCGGGCGCGCAGGCTGAAAGGGTTAGGGCTAATGTCAGCCCGCACAGGAAAAGGCGGGAGGGAAATTTCATCGAGGAGTCAGTTCGGTTTCTTTAAGGGTGAAGGTTTTGAGGGCTTGCGGGTCGATTGTAACCCCCAGCCCGGGTGTGGCGGGGACGTCGATGGTACTATCCGCATTGAGGGTGAAACGTTCGTTGGTGACGTCTTGCGTGTAGTAACGGTCCGAGGCGGAGATGTCGCCTGGCAGGGTGAAGCCAGGCAGGGCAGCCAACGCCAGATTCGAGGCGCGGCCCACGCCCGTTTCGAGCATCCCGCCGCACCAGACAGGGATGTCGTTGGCGCGGCACAGGTCGTGGATGGCAAGGGCCTGGCTGAGTCCGCCCACGCGCCCAGGCTTGATGTTGATGATGCGGCAGGCTTGCATCTCAAGCGCATAGCGCGCGTGACGCAGCGAGACCACGCTCTCGTCCAGGCAGATGGGAGTTTTCATCTCTGCCTGTAAACGGCGATGATCCCAGATATCGTCTTCGAAGAGCGGCTGTTCGATCAGTAACAGGTTCAAGTCATCGAGCGGGCGCAGGGCCTGGGCGCTTTCGAGCGTGTAGGCCGAGTTGGCATCCACTTGCAGGCGCAGGCCGGGATACGCGTCACGCACGGCTTGCGTCTCGGCCACGTCGCGCCCGGGCTTGATCTTGAGTTTGACGCGCCGATACCCGTCGGCCAGGTAGCGGTCCACGGTCTCGACCAGCGCCGATGGCGAGGCCTGGATCCCGACCGACACGCCGACCTCGACCTTGGTGTGCGTTCCGCCGAACAGGTCGCGCAGCGGCTTGCCTTTGCGTTTTCCGAGCAGGTCCCAGAGCGCCATCTCGACGCCCGCCTTGGCCAGGTTGTGCCCGCGGATGCCTTCCACGCGGCGCTGGAAATCGGCGGGGTCGGCCACGTCCTGCCCGAGCAGCAGCGGCGCGATGAAATCGTGCAGGATGTGCCAGGCGGTGCCCGTGGTCTCGTAGCAGTACCCGGGGTCGGCGTCGGCCACGCACTCGCCGTAGCCCGTCAGCCCCTCGGAGCGGATCGTGATAAGGATGCACTCACGCTCGGTCTCGCGCCCGAAGGAGGTTTCGAACGGGGCGACCAGCGGCATACGGAGGAGGTTGAGAGTGATCTGTTCGATTTTCATAGGATGGCCTCTTTGCAGCGGGAGCGCGCTTTGAAACGCGCAACGGAATTTTGAAAAAAGGCCAGGCTTCCGAAGCGCCTGGCCTTGAACCCGTGATTGTCTCGCGGGCTACTCGATCTTGACCTCGCCCGCGTCTTCGCCCAATTGCAGGCCCTTGAGCGCCTCGTCCATGCTGACGGTTTCGCGGCGGGCGCCTACAGCGGGCGTGCCGCAGAAGGGGCAGATGTTCCACGGCAGTTCCATCAGTTTGCCGCAGTTGTGGCAGGTCTTCTTGAGCTTGGTATGACAGTTCGGGCAGACCTGCCACTCGTCGCGCACGCGGCGTTCGCAGCCCGGGCAAAGCGGAAGGTCTTCCAGCGCCTGGAGCAGGGCTTCCTCTTCGAGCGTGCGCTGGTATTCCTCTTCGAGCGTGCGCGGCGGGCGCAGGATCAGGTAGACCAGGATGCCCGGCAGGTTGAGCACCGCCACCAGCAGCGCGGAAAGCACCTGCACGAACGGGTCGCGGGCGCGGGCGCGGATGTCGCGATAGGTCCAGATGATCAGCGCGATCCACAGGGCGGCAAGGAACGCGCCGCCGAAGGCTGTGAGCACAAGCAGGAGACTGCTGAAGAAGTTCGGGTCAAGGGTCATGGTCGCCTCAAGGGTTGTTCCAATTCTACCCGTAAACGATGCGAAGTCCCAATGGTTGCGGGACGAAAATGCGGGCTGCTACGGCGTCTGGAACGTGAAATACCAGTTATCGGCCTCGTGCAGATATTCGGACGATTCGCCGATCACCTGGAAGAAGGTGCGGCCCGGACGCAGGTAGATGGGCACGCCCTGCTCGTCGGCGATAAAGAGCGGCTGGTCCATGTCGGTGCGGTACCAGCGCGCAGGGTAGGCCTGCCCGTCGCGGAAGACGAAAGCCAGGCCGTTGTCCACGGGGTCGATGTGATAGACCTGGTCTTCCTCTTCATTCTGGTTTGTAAAGGTGTGCGGTACGAAGATGACGACCAGGTTGTCGGCGCTGATAGGTTGGCCCGTGGACGAGTCGTACATGGGCACATAGGCGCGCGGCAGGTTCTTGACGATGTCGTTGGCTTCCTGGTAGCGGAAGTAGCGGTGCGTGGCGGGGTCGTATTCCCAGTAGTTATAGTTGTAGATCGAATAATCGGTGTACACGCGCAGGCCCGTTTGTCCGTTCTCGGGTGCCTTGTCGCTAAAGAAGCCGTTGCGCAGGCCCTGGCGCAGGTTGTCCACATCGGTGTGCCTGGCGGCGCAGCCCGCCATTTTGGCGGTGTTAAAGAAGATATTGTTATAGCTGTCTTTGGCGGGCGCATAGAAGAAAGGCGGACAACTGCTCGACCCGATGTAGCCGGGCACGGTCAGGTAGGGGGCGAAATCGCTGCTGTAGAAGTAGGCCTTCTCGCGCGGGTCGGAATATTTGTACACCAGAAAGGCGTGGTACATGCGCAGGATGTGTTCGTCGAAGAAGCGCCCCGAGCGCACGGGGCCGACCTTTTCGGCATTGTTGCTGTAATAGACGGCGATGAAGCGCGTATCGCCCCACTCGATGTAATACTCGTAGGCTACGTCGGCCAGGCTCAGGCCCGATTGCGGGCGGACGTAATCGGGCGAGTTGCCGATCTTGACGGCGATCGGCCGCCGTTCGGCCAGGGCGGGGTCGGGGAAGGGCAGGCCCGTCAGCGGGTTGATCTCGTAGGCAGGCTGACCGCTCAGGTCGGCGGTCGGCTGGATGACGTTGGCGGGGATCAGGCCGTTGCCCTTGACCGCCAGCGTGGGGACGGGGGTGATGGTGGCGGCGGGTTGGGCGTCCACGGGCAGGCCGAAGAGCGGGCTGGGGAGGTCGGTTTGAGGCTGGAAGGGGGTGGGGCTGGCGGTCGGCTCCTCGGACAGAGACAGGCCCGAGGTCCCGCCCGGGCCGCAGGCGCTCGTCAGCAGGATCAGGCCCAGGATGAGCGTCGTCCATTGTGCGGACCGATAAAGGGGCTGGGGCTTGGACATGGCTGGAATTCTACCAAAGCCGCCCCGTCCAAGGATGACGAGTGCCTTGCAATCCGCGCCTGCAAAAACTGATACAATTGTCGCGCCCATGTGGATCTTGATCACGGTTTTGTTGCTCGTCGTTCCCGCGCTGGCGCTGGCGATTCTGCGCGTCATCCGCCCGAATTTCCGCTTTTTCTGGCTGATCGCGGTGGGCGGCTCGCTGCTGGCCTGGCTGAGCGCCTGGTTCTGGCTGCTGCGCTTGCCGCTGACCTTCGATCTGCCAC
>CALLJA010000050.1 GCA_938008865.1 uncultured Anaerolineales bacterium | reverse complement strand
GTCTCGCGCGGCCTGCGCCCGTACGACTCGCCCGAGGTCAAGATTCCTTCTGCCGAAAAATACTTCGACGTGCTTCGGGAATCGGGAATCGTTTTGGATAAGGAAGAGCGCAAGGCCTCCATCGTGGAGCAGGTCCAACAGGCCGCGATGCTGGTCGGCGGCGAAGCCATCATCGAGGACGGCCTGCTCAATGAAGTGACCAACCTGGTCGAGATGCCGACTGCCGTGATGGGTGGCTTCAATCCAGAATATTTGCAGTTGCCCAAGGATGTTTTGATCTCGGTCATGAAGAAGCATCAGAGATATTTCCCTGTTGCGCCTGCCAATCCCCAATCAACCAATTACCAATTACTGCCTCACTTCATCGCCATCCGCAACGGCGACGACCTGCACATCGACATCGTCCGCCAGGGGAACGAGCACGTGCTCGGCGCGCGTTTTGCGGACGCCAACTTCTTCGTCCGCGAGGACGTCAAACTCAAGCTGGAAGAGTACCGCCCCAAGCTGTCCACGCTGACCTTCCACACCAAACTCGGCTCCATGCTGGATAAGTCCGACCGCATGTTGAAGCTCGGCGCGGAACTGGCGGCGCTGCTGGGCTACAAGGACGTGTCCGTGATCAAGGCTGTGGCGCGCGCGGTCTATCTCGCCAAGGCCGACCTGGCCACGCAGATGGTGACCGAGATGACCTCGCTGCAGGGCGTCATCGGCGGCGAGTACGCGCTGCGCAGCGGCGAATCCGCCGAGGTGGCGCAGGCCATCGCCGAGCAATACCAGACCGTGCCGCAGGGCAAGATCGGCCTGGCCGTGGCCCTGACCGACCGCCTCGACTCGCTGGTGGGCCTGTTCGCGGCGGGACTGGCGCCCACGGGCGCGAAGGACCCCTTCGGCCTGCGCCGCGCGGCCATCGGCATCGTCCAGCCGCTGGTGGAACACGACCTGGACCTCGACCTGGTCGAGGCTGTCAAGCAGTCGGCCAAGACGCAGCCCATCGAGGTCAGCGCCGAGGCGCAGAAGCAGATCCTCGACTTCCTGGCAGGCCGCCTCTCGGTGGCCCTGAAGGATGCGGGCTTCCGCTACGACGTGGTGGATGCTGCGCTGGCGGCGCAATCCGCCAACCCGGCCGCCGCGGCCCGCGCCATCAAGCAGCTTTCGGCCTGGGTCTCCCGCGAAGATTGGTCGGGCATTCTGCCTGGCTTCGCACGCTGCGTGCGCATCCTGCGGTCACAGACGGTGGACGATGGACCGTTGACGGTGGATGAGAGCAAATTGGTCGAGGCCGAGGAAAAAGCCCTGTCGAAGGCGCTCCAGTCTTCGGTCCACGGTCAGCCGTCCACGGTCGACGAATTCCTCGCCGCCGTCGTGGCGCTGATCCCCGCCATCAACGCCTTCTTCGACAAGGTGCTGGTCATGGCCGAGGATCCCGCCGTCAAGGCCAACCGCCTGGCGCTGGTCGGACGGGTGGCGCACCTCTCCGACGGGCTGGCCGACCTGAGCAAGCTCGAAGGTTTCTAAGAAGGACGGGACGGGTTCACCCCCGTCCCGTTTTGCATCTGGTGATAAATGTCACCTGTCATGCGCGATTTTTCAAGTCTATAATTGCTGCATGTCGCTGGACAGGCATAACACATGGCAAGCGTGAACGACTCGGGCATGTCCCTGCTGGAACAGGCTGAAGAACTCTTGCGGGCGGGCAAGAGGCAGGCGGCGTTGCCCCTGCTGGCCGAATACCTGCAGGGACATCCCAACTCGGCCCGCGGCTGGTGGATGCTCAGCCTGGCCGTCACCGACCTGCGCCAGCAGATCGACTGCATGGAGCGCGTGCTGGTCATCGACCCGAATTACGGTCCCGCCCAGGCCCGCCTCGATAAATTGGAGCAGATGCTTGCGCCGCGCCCCCCGGCTGCGGTTGTGCCGCCTTTCGTCACTGAAGAGCCGTCTTACCGGTATGAAGACACCCGCTCCACGCCGCTTTTCGACGATGAAGAGCCGCAGGAGCAGGCCCAGACATTCGAAGAGGCCCTGGAAGACGAAGAGCCTGCCTATCAGTGGGGTTCGTCCTCATCCACACCCTGGTCGTCCTCCTACTTCGACGACGACGACCAGCCCCGGTCCGCATCTGTGCCTGCGCCCGAGCCTGCGCCGCCGACCCGCGCGCCTGAACCGCCGTCCCAGCCGACGCCCAAGCGCGGACGCATTCCCAAGATGCCCGAATGGTTCCTGCCCGTCATGGTGGGGCTGCTGCTGATCTGCCTGATCGTGTCCTGTATCGGGGCCGTGCTGCTGTGGAGGTCGTTCCAGCCGCCGACGGTGTCCACGCCCCAGCCCTTCGTCACCGTGCCGCCGCGCACCCTGGAACCGACCTGGACCCCGACCGTCACCGCCACGCCGCGCGCCACCTTCACCCCCATCCCCGGCCTGACCACCGCGCCCGGGGCGCAATCCACACCCGCGCCGCAGGGCGCACTGGAAGGCACCTCGCCCGGCATGTTGGCCCCCGATTTCACGCTCAAAGACGTGGACGGCAGGCAGGCCCGTCTGAGCGCCTATCGCGGACAGCCCGTGTTGCTCTTCTTCTGGGCCACCTGGTGCCCCTATTGCCGCGCCGAGATCACGGACCTGGAGAAGATCCACCGCGCCTACGAGGACTCGGGCCTGGTGGTCCTGGCGGTCGAGGTGGGCGAAAGCGCCGCCGACGGGCGCGCCTTCCGCGCCGAGCACGACCTGAGTTTTTCGATCCTGAACGATTCGTCTCAAACGGTCTTTCGCCAGTATCGGGGCAGCGCCATCCCGGTCAATTATTTCATCGACTCGGACGGGCGCATCAATTACGCTTCCACCGGCATGATGGATTACTCCAGCCTCAACCTGCGCGCGCGCGTGCTGTTGAACCTGGTGCCCACGGCCGCGCCGTGAGAATGCTGTACCGACGGGGGCGGAAAAGAACGATTCCACGCTATAATCCGCTGCATGTCCACCATTGACGAGATCAAAGCCAAAATCGACATTGTTGACCTCGTCTCTGAGGCGGGGGTGAAATTGCGCAAGGCGGGGCGCAACTATACAGGCTTCTGCCCCTTCCACGACAACAAACACACGCCCGCCTTCGTAGTCTGGCCCGAGTCGGGTACTTGGCGCTGTTTTGGCCAGTGCAACGAGGGCGGCGATATCTTCAAGTTCGTGATGAAGCGCGAAGGGCTCGATTTCAAGGACGCGCTCCAAAAACTGGCGACCCGCGCGGGCGTGCAGGTGCAGGATTTCCAGCGCGAGACGCCGCAGGTCCGCGAGGCCCACGAGCACCTGCGCAAACTGCTCGAAGATGCGCTGGTCTTCTACCGCTCGCACCTCTTCCAGAACAAGGACGTGCTGGCCTACCTGCACGACAAGCGCAAACTGACCGACGCTACCATCGAGACCTTCGGCCTGGGCTATGCCCCAAACGGTTGGGATACGGCCCTCAAACATTTCAGCGCCAAGGGCTACCTGCAGCAGGACCTGATCGATGCGGGCCTGCTGACCGTGCGCGACTCGGACGCGAAAGGCGAAAACCGCGTCTACGACCGCTTCCGCCACCGCATCATGATCCCCATCCGCGATGAGAACGGGCGCATGGCTGGCTTTGGCGCGCGTATCGTGGACCCGAACGATATCCCCAAGTTCCTCAACTCGCCCGAGACTCCCATCTTCACCAAGGGACACCTGCTCTATGGACTTGACCGCGCCCGCAAGCCCGTCCGCGCGGCGGACCAGGCGGTGATCGTCGAAGGCTACCTGGACGTCATCGCCCTACACCAGGCGGGCTACGAGAACGTGGTTTCGCCGATGGGCACCGCGCTGACCGAGGAGCAGCTGCGCCTGCTCAAGAAGTTCACG
>CALLJA010000049.1 GCA_938008865.1 uncultured Anaerolineales bacterium | reverse complement strand
GTTTGTGGAACTCGCCGAAGGAGTGCAGCAGCAGGGCCATGCCCAATCCGTGCTTACGCCACGGGCGGCGGACTCCCAGCGAGCCGACCCAGCCGATGCCCATGCGGTAGCGGCACAGCGAGTAGCCCGCGATCTGGTCCCCGTCCCAGGCGATGAACCACAGTGACGGATCAAAGTCTTCGTGATGGGTCATGCGGGTCTGCCAATCGGCATAGGTGCCCGGGGTGTGCCCCCAGTGATCGCTGAAGGCTTCCTCGTGAGCCTCGAAGACGGCCTGGTTGTGGTCGTCCAGCACGAACGGACGTACTTCCACGCCCTCAGGCCAGACGGGCGCAGACGGCGCTTCGGTCAGGTTGATCTCCATATGCCACGAGAAGCGGATCGGTTGGTAGCCCTGGGCCTCGTGCATTTCGCGCCCGTAGGTATCGCCGGCGGCCAGACCGTTGCGGATGTACACGCGCAGGTCGGGTTCGGCCAGTTTCATTTCTTCGAGGGCGCGTTCGTCCAGGGCCTGCAGCATGGCGGTGCCGATGCCACGTCCCAGGTAATCAGGATGGACGTAGCCGTCGCCGCTGTATTTCGCATGGGCGTGTCGATTGACGAATTCTTCGTAACCGACGATCTGGCCGTTGGGAGCTTGCACCACCCAGGCGTCGGTTTCAAGGTGGAAATCCTCGGACTTCCACTCGCGGGCCAGTTCCTCGGAGGTGACGGCTATGGTCGGGTCGCCGTCGGCGGTGCATACATCGAGGATGAGTTGGGTCACGCCTTCGAGGTCGGTCCACGCTGCGGGGCGCAGGGTCAGGCTTGGGTCCAGAGAGACTTGGTTGGGTCGATCAAGAGCGGTCATGTTGTTCCATCCATTCTTTGCGCAGGACGCTCATATAAAGCATGTCCCAGCGTTTGCCCTCGCGCAGGAGCTCCCCACGCTGGCGGCCTTCGTGCTGGAAGCCTGCCTTCTCGTAGGAGCGGATTGCGCGCTGGTTATATTCGAATACGTTCAAGGTCACGCGGTCCAGGTTCAGTTCAAGAAAGGCATATTGCAGGATCAACTGCATGGCCTCGGTGCCGTAGCCCCTGCCCCAGAAGTCGCGCGGGCCGATGCCGAGGCCCACGAATGCGTCGCGGGAATTCCATCGGGTCAGGCCCAGGTTGATGTCGCCGAGTAATTGGTTGTCGGCGATGGTGCGAATGGTGAACCAGGCCATGCTTTCGCCTTGTTCACTCACTTCCTTTTCGAGCCAGTCCTTGGTAGCCTTGGCCGAGTGCAGGCGCGGTGGGTCACTATCCAGCAGACGCTTGAACTCCGAGTCGCGGTTCCACGAAGCAAAATGTCTGCTGACCTCCTCGGGGTCCACGGCGGCCAGGCGCACCAGTTGGCCTTTTAGCAGATCCTTCATAACCCGCCTCCATACAGGGCCATCCACTCTTCCCGCAGGATGCCCATGTAGTAGGCGTCGGTGTGACGACCTTCGCGGAAGGTCTCTCCGCGCACAGCGCCTTCCATTTTGAAGCCAACCTTCTCGTAGGACTTCAGCGCGCGCGGATTGTAGGCATGCAGGGCCAGCGACACGCGCCGTAGGTTGGCTTCGAGGAATCCATATTGGACGACCAGACGCATGGCGTCCGTGCCGTAGCCTTTGCCCCAGTAGTCGCGCTCGCCGATGACGATGCCGACCCAGGCGTCGGCCTGCTGCCAGTTGAACCATAGCGTGGTCTCGCCGATGAACTTGTCCTCGGCCAGGGTGCGGATGGAGAAGCGGATTAGGTCGGCCCTGTCCTTTTCGTCGTCCTTCTCCATCCATTCTTTGAACTTTTTCTCCGACCATAACTGGGAGGGGTCACTGTCTGCCAGACGATGGTATTCAGTGTCCCGCCCCCAGCGGGCGAAGGCTTTTGCGTACTCTTCCGGCGACTCGGTCGCCAGGCGGACGAGGGTGCCGCGGTATAAGTCTTTCATCGCGTTACCCGCCTTTGGCGTTGGATTCCCACTCCGAGCGTAACTGCCCGAAGGTGAGCAGGTCCCAGGTACGGCCGTCGCGCTGGACGGCTTGTCGGCGGCGGACCTCTTCCACGAAGCCGAATTTCTTCAGCAGGCGGATGGCGCCCTCGTTGTACTCAGGAACCATGGCCGAGACGCGGAACAGGTTCAACTCCGCGAAGGCGTAACGCAGGATCAGACCGAGGGTCTGGCTGCCCAGCCCACGGCGGCGATCCTCTGCCGCGCCGATGCCCAGGCGGATCCAGCCGTTGCCGTTGGTCCAGTCGACCCATTCGATGACGGCTTTGCCGATCAGGCGGTCGTCTTCATGGGCGCGGATGGTGAAGTAGAACAGGTTCTTATCCTCTTCCATCTTCTTCTCGATGGATTCGTATTCCTTCTTCACCAGCGCGGGCGAGAGCGGGCGGACGGGTTTCAGTTCCATCAGGCGCATGTAATCGGAGTCGTGTGTCCACTTGGACTCGATCTCGGGGTGCGCCTCGTGGTCGATGGGGCCCAGGCGGATGTCCTGCGCCTCAAAGAGTTGGGTTTGAATGTCGAGCATGGTTTCCTCCAGATATAAAAAAAACGGTCACGGGTTTTGGGCCCATGACCGCCTGGGAAGAGAAACAAAAACGGCCACGGGCTTGTGCGCTCCGTGGCCGTGAATACACTGCGTGTAATCTACCGACGAACAGGCGCACTACGACAAGGATCAACGCTGGTGCCAGCGAGAGACATACTGATGAAGAACTGTTTCATTACCATCGTTCGTGCGCTCCTTTCTGTAGAATGTGCTTTTTCAAGCCCGCGTAGTGTATCACGCGGCCTCGACAGGCGTCAAGAGATTCGATGTTATTGCGGGCCGATCGGGTCGATGCGGCCTGCGATCAGTTCGCGCAGGATATTTTCTACGTCTCGTTGTTTGCCCTCGGGCAACAGGCCTGGGTCCACACCGAGCAGGCCGAGCGGCGGCAGGATGTTAGTCCCCTGCGCACCGGCCACCAGGCTGGGCCAGGCGGCCTGGATGGCCGAGATGGCGTCTGGCTGCATGGCGGTGACAAAGCCGGCCGGGCGCTGGCCCGGCATGTTGTCGGCGATGCTCCACACGCCGGTGGTGCCGATGTAGTTCAACAGCCCGTCGGTGGTGACGCTCGGGTAGGTGTAGATCATGCCTACACGGTTGGTGATGATCAGGATGTCGGCATAGGCGGTGTAGGTGGCCTTGTCGGCGTCGGCGGGGATCTCGACGAATTGCGGGTAGCTGATATTTTGCAGGTAAACGGTCTGGCACAGCCCGCAGAAGTAGGTCTTGCCGTTCTTGAAGGCCAGGGCGGCGCGCTGGGCGACCGGGTCATCCTTGGGCAGGATCATGCCGATCTTGTAATCGTCGGTCAGCATGGCCGAGATGTAGCCCGCCAGGAAGGCCGCCATATCGGGGTTGACGGAATTCGAGAGCGTGCTGACGTTTGCGCTGGCTGTTACCTCGGGCATGTTGACGGTTAGGAAGCGGGCCTGCGGGGCGGCGGCGGCCAGGGCGGCGATGCCCGGGTCGGGTGGCAGGGCGATAACCACCTTGAGGGTCGGGTCGGCGGCGTCAACGGGGCTGAGCGTGTTGCGGACCTGGAAGCGGAATCCCGAGCCTTGCGCCAGGTCGTAGACGGTTTTCTGATACAGGTCGGAGGTGGCCTGGTCCATGTCGGCGGGGATCAGCAGGATGGCCAGCGGCGTGTCGGGGGTGGGAGGCAGTGTGGGCGTGGGGGTGGGCGTCTCGCTGGGGACGGCGGTGGGCGCTTCCGTGGGCTTGGGGCCGCAGGCGGTCAGTGTCAGCGCGAGGGCGAGAAGAAGGGTCAGGAAAAGTTTGGCTCGCACGGGGGTTGCTCCAATTTGAGATGCGCTCGATTATAACGCCCCGCTGCAACAAAAAACTCGGAAGCCTGCCGAGGACAGGTTTCCGAGTTTTGGGTGGAATGACCGGTATTAGTTGACGTTGACTTTGATCTTCTTGGGGCGGGCGGACTCGGCCTTGGGCAGGCGCAGGGTCAGGATACCGTTGACGATGTGCGCCTCGACCTGGTCAGCGTCGATGGCGGCGGGCAGGCGCAGGGTCCGCGTAAAGGGGCCGTGAGGCAGTTCGCGCATCAGGAAGTGCGTTTCGTCGGCCTTGAACTCGCCCTCGATGCGGACGACATCCTCGAGCACCTGAATGTTCAGGTCGTCGGCGGTCAGGCCGGGCACGAGGGCCGAAAGCTCGTAGGCCTCGTCCTCTTCGCGGATGTTGACGTTCAGGCTGCGGGGTTGGGCGGCCCAGCGACGGGCCATGGCGCGGGCGGGGTAGGTTTGCAAATAGAGGGTCATGTTTATCTCCTTGTACGTGTAAATCAATGCGCTTATCTTATCGAGGGCGCGTCAGAAATATGCAAGCGGCGCATCAACATTCCGTAAGAGATTCGCGCCGCCGGGTATGCCGCACTTGGGTGAAAATTGCGCTTTTTTAAGAGGGCGGAAAGCGCAATTTTCACCCGTGGGTATTATATAATCGCGCCATGCGTAAAAAATTCGTGTTGATCGCCGTGCTGGTGGCCTTCGTGACGGCGGGAGCCTACCTGTATTTGACCCTGTTCCGCCC
>CALLJA010000048.1 GCA_938008865.1 uncultured Anaerolineales bacterium | reverse complement strand
CACATGGGCGACCAGATCAACAAGCTGTTGCGCGTTCAGCACCAGTTGACTCAGCGCCTGGGCCGCGAACCCTCCGTCGAGGAATTGGCCGTTGCGCTGGACGTCCCGCCCAAGAAGGTCGAGAACATGATCCAGGTGGCGCGCCGTCCGCTCTCGCTGGAGACGCCGACCGACGACGAAGAGGATTCGGTGCTCGGCGACTTCATCGAAGACGATGAGGCGCCCCCGCCCGATGACTCGGCCACCTATAACCTGTTGCGTGAGCATCTCGGCGAAGTGCTGAACGGCCTGCCCCCGCGCGAAGTGCGCATCCTGCAACTCCGCTACGGACTGCTCGATGGACAGGCGTACACGCTCGAAGAGGTCGGCCGCAAGATGGGCGTCACGCGCGAACGCGTGCGCCAGATCGAAGCCCAGGCGCTCAGCCGCCTGCGCCACCCATCCATCCGCAGGAAACTGCGCGATTACCTGGGCGAGTAAAACCGAATAAAAACAACTGTGGCGCGGAATATCTTCCGCGCCACTTTTTTATCATGTCATTGCGAGGGCGCTTTGCGCCTTCGCAATGACAGAAGCATCTCAATCAACATTCCGATGGGCAGCACCCAGGCCAGGCGCATGGCTTCCTCGCGCCAGAGGAAGAATCCCAGCAGCCAGGCATAAGAAAGCAACACCGTCCACCAGTTGACCTCGAACAGCAGGAAGAGCACGTACGAGTACACGCCATAAAACGGGGTTGCTAATGTGGAGACCAACAGCCCAGAAAGCATCCGCTGACGTTTCTCGCGGAACAACAAGGGCAGTGGCATCAGGAAGATGCCAAAGCGCCAGACGTCCATGCCCGCCAGCCGCCAGACGTGGACGGGCAGCCCCGCCGTGGAGTTGGCGATCCAGCGCAGGGGCCAGTCGAAGCCGTAGACGAACAGGCTGAGGAGCGCCGTCAAAACGGGAGCAGCCAACAGTCGAGGCCACAGGCGCGGAGATTCCAGCAGCAGGCCAAACAGGATCGGCAACCCTGTCAACTGCGGCTTGGTCAGTGCTAGAATCAGGCCGATGCCGCGCAGGTATGGATTCTTCCCAAACAGGAAGACGACCAGGCCCAGCGCCACCAGCACGTCCACCTGACCCAGCCAGACCTGCCCCAGCATGGGAAAGGAAATCAACAGCAGGAACGGGTTGACCTCGGTGACGTAGGCCAGCGCCAGAAAGCCTGTCACGCTGAGCGCCGTCCAGACGGGCCAGGCCAGCGGATAACTCGGCAGCAGATGCAGCGGCGCCAGAACCCATTGCGCGAAGTACGGCACGTAGCCACAATCGAAACAGCCCTGCGTGAAGGGCAGATAATACCGATACAGGTCATCGCCGCCAGGCAGTCGAAAGGATGCTGCCACCAACCCGATCGCCGCGCCTAGGGCCGCGATCCAACTCAACTTTTGTGTACGGGAAAATTCTTTCAACAGGCCTCCATGAAATCAAACTCCATCCAACGCTTGCTGACCGCACTCACCTTTCTGCTCACGGCTTTCCTGCTCAGCCGCACGCCCATCGACGCCGACCTGTGGTGGCATCTGCGCGCGGGCCAGGAGATGTGGGCGCAGAAAAGCATCCTGCTGACCGACATCTTCAGTTACACGCGCGCGGGCGCGCCGTGGGTCAATGCCTTCTGGCTGTCTGAACTCCTATTATATGGGCTTTACAGCCTCGGCAGATATTTTGCGCTGGCGGCTTTCGTGGCCCTGCTCGGCGCGCTGACCTTCCACCTCGTTGCGAAAAACTTCAAGGGCAATCCCTTCGTCGATAGCTTCCTCCTGCTGCTGGCCGTCGTCACCGCCGCGCCCATCTGGGGTCCGCGCCCGCAAATCCTTTCCTTCTTCCTCGTGGCCCTGCTGGATTTGTGGCTGATTCGCTCCCCGCGCAGGCAGTGGATGCTGGTGCCGTTCTTCGCGTTGTGGGCCAACCTGCACGGCGGCTGGATTTGGGGCTTCCTGCTGCTGGCGGCGCACATCGCGGGACTCTTCGTCCAGTCGCTGTTTCAGCCCGAAGAGCGGATTCCGCTTCGGCGGCAGGCCCTGCACCTGTTGGGTTGGACTGTCCTCTCCGCCCTGGCCGTAGGCCTGAACCCGAACGGACTCGCCCTCTGGCGGCTGCCCTTCCAGCAGGTGAACGTCTCGCTGCAAATTCAGGAATGGCTCTCGCCCGATTTCCACCGCGTGGACTTTCATCCGCTGTTGTGGATGTTGTTCCTGCTGATGCTGGCCGCGCCCTTCGCGAAGAAACCGCTGAATTGGCCGCAGCTCTTCAAGGTGTTGGGCTTTGCCTATCTGACCTTCGTGGCGCAGCGTAACATCGCCCTCTTCGCCATCACCGCCGCGCCCTTGCTCAGCGAGTGGATTCAAGCCTTCATCGAAAGTCTGCCGCGCAGAGAAAGCCGTCCCGCGCAAGACCTGGACCCGCGCCTGACGTCCATCCTCAACGCGGTGTTAATCGTCGTCCTCTCGCTGGCGGTATTGGGCAATCTGTTCCTCATCTCCCAGCCCGAGCGCGTGGACGAGAACTATCCCGTCGCCGCGGTGCGGTGGATGCAGGTCCATCAGCCCGAAGGCAGGCTGTTCAACTCTTACAACTGGGGCGGCTACCTGCTGTGGACCCTGCCCGAAACCCCCGTCTTCATCGATGGCCGCGCCGACCTGTACGGCGACGACATCCTCAACCAATGGCACGCCGTGGTGAACGCGGACAAGGACGCGTTACCGCTGCTCGATCAATGGGATGTGAAGGTGGTCCTCCTCGAACCCGACTGGCCGATCATTGAGGTATTGAAAAGCAATGGCTGGAAAGTGGAATTCGAGGATGAGCAGGCGGTGATTCT
>CALLJA010000047.1 GCA_938008865.1 uncultured Anaerolineales bacterium | reverse complement strand
CAGGCGCTCAAGTTCTATGCCTCCCAGCGGATCGACATCCGCAGGGTGCAGACGCTGAAAAGCGGTGATGAAGTTCTGGGCAATCGCACCAGGGCCACGGTCGTAAAGAATAAGGTAGCACCGCCCTTCAAGAAAGCCGAGTTCGACATCTTGTTCGGGAAGGGTATCTCCCAGGAAGGCGAGATTCTTGACATCGGCGTAAAGCTGAACGTGATCACCAAACGCGGTGCCTTCTTCTCGTATGGAGAACTGCGCCTCGGGCAGGGTAGGGACAACTCCGTTGCTTATATCAAGGAGCACCCTGGGCTGGTGCAGGAGCTTCGTGAAATCATCATGGCCGCCGCAGGCGGTGGGGCCCAGGTTGTCGAGCCCTCCGAAGAACTGGAATCCGTAGAAGAGTGAGTTTCCACGTGGAAAGGATGTGAGATGATCCGAGCATGGGTCGAGAAAATTATCGAGCAGTACCTGGAGCGCCACGCCTCGTTGCGTGCACAAATCCAGATCGCTGAAATGAGGCCTGGCAGGAAGTACATCATCTTCGTCAGCGATGACGACACGATGCAGGCGCTTGGGGCGGAGCTGAAGAAAATTGTCAGCGGCGATATAGGCCCCACTGTTGCGGTAGTGTCCACGAAGCGGGCGAGCTTTGTCGAGCTACTCCCGCCAGACTAGTCGACTATTAGCCTTGACATAAAAAAGTAAGTATGCTATAATTATCACTGTCAAGCGACATGGTCAGTTCTCCCTTTGAGCCGTCCTGGGTGTGTTTGGACACCCAGGGCAAGCACTCGTGGCGCAATGGACAGCGCAGGTTGTTCCTAACGACAAGGTTGGTGGTTCGAGCCCACCCGAGTGCACTCGCAATACCAGAACCTTTACAACTTACTCTGTAATTTACACGTCTCGCTGGTGGGTGGCGGAAGCCCCGCGTCCTTCGGCGGGAACGCACTCAAGCGCTGGTAGCCCGAGCCAGGAGCCAGCAGTAGAGGTCGCAAGTCAGGCTGTGGTAACGTCCGTGTCACCTGGGGCCGTCTTAGGGTTCGGCTGTATCCAGGGATGGCGGGTCAGGGTGGTATCCAAATATAACCAGAAGGCGCCCTGTTGGAGGTAGGCAGTCCTCCCAGAAGAGTTGATGTAGGCATGATCAGCCTGCGGATCTTCTGTAGCGAAAAATCCACGAGTCTGCTGTGCGTCCGATCTTTGGCAGGATCGGCCCACCATCGAGACGTGTATAGCATTTTGGGTGTCATGTGGGCCACTTGCCCACTTACACACACGCGTGCAGGAGGTAGGCCTAAAAGCAGCCATCCTTCAAAGAGTCGCGAACGGAAAAAGTAGGGGTGGCCACCCCGAAATAAGCACGACATAGGGAACTCACCCGAGTGTCGGTATAACCGTAGGGAAGAGGTCACGAACTTTTCGGCAGCCTGGCGAAGTCTTTCTATCCGCAGTAATGCGGGGAGTTCCAATATGTGCTGGGCTGCGCGTGACAGCGTCTGCGTGATCATGGGTGCGGATTTGCCCACACAACTAAACGGAACTGTGGGTCTGATGCTGGGAGAGCGGATGAGTGATGGTACCAGCAGACGTCCGTGCACCGCCCTTAGAGCGTTTGGCGTAGTAGCACACTACACGCGTAGTTTTTTGACGCAGTTATTGGGCGCGTCTTTCATCGGAGCGTAAACCAACGGTAGGTTACTCGCTTTGGAGGCGAGATAGTGCAGGTTCGAGTCCTGCCGCTCCGACTTCGGGTAGGAGCAGATCCTAGTGCAAGGGAGGTGCTATAGGCAACAAGCGGAAATGCCCGTCAAGCTGAGTAGGCGGCGTTGCTGAGTTACGCGCATGCACGGAGTGGCGGGAGGCCTGACAAGCTGATGTGTCCACACCGAGCCCGAGAAACATTTACTGGTGCACTTATTGTTATTCTCTTTGGTGACCGTTACCCAATCTAAAGCGGTGGTACACAACTCCCTTGTGCCCACTCGCAAGGGAGTTTTCTTTTTGTGGAGGAGAAATGAGAACACTGTTCGTTGATATTGAGACGACTGGCCTGGCCCCCGAGAAGGGCCATGTTCCGCTCTCGCTGGCGTTTATCCTGGACAATGGCTCCGAGGACGACACCGAACGGAAATCGCTGCTCGTGAACGTGCGGCCTACCGCCGACGAGTTCGCGAAGGCAGACCCTGGTGCGCTCGACGTGAACGGGTTCAAGTCCTACGACGCATTCAACGGAGACGACTGGGTTGACCCAAGTGAGGCCAAGCGAGCGATCGTTGAGTGGCTCCTGCAGCACGACGTGAACTCGGAGTCTGTGAAGTACGTTGGCCAGAACCCTACGTTTGACTTGCGTTTCCTGGAGTCCTTCATGGGGGCTGAGCTGCACTGGCTCGACTTCCCGTTCGTGCCCACTGACGTCATTGACATCGCCAAGAGGGTGGCATCGGAGAAGGGCGTCAAGTTCCAGAACTTCAAAGGGTGGGGCATTGCCCGCGCCCTGGGCGTGGAGGAAGAAGGCAAGCTCCACCTGGCTATGGGCGGCGCTGAAGCCGCTCGTCGGAATTACTACGCAGCGATGCGAAAACTCGCAGAGTAAGGAGACACAATCATGTCAGCAAACAACAGCGTCAACTTGATCGGTCGTCTGGGGAAAGACCCCGAACTGCAGTACCTCAACAGCGGCACGGCGATGGCCCGCTTCTCCCTTGCGGTTGACCGCTTTGGGAAGAAGGAGGACAAGAAGGAGCCCATCTGGGTGAATTGCTCCGTGTACGGCACGTCCGCCGAAGCGGCTGCGAACTTCCTCGGCAAGGGCCGCCTGATCTCCATCGAAGGTCGCCTGGACACGTTCTCGTACGAGAAGGACGGGGAGAAGCGCCACGGCTTCGAGGTCAAGGTCAGCGATTGGAAAGCACTGGACTTCAAGAAAGACGATGGCGGCGCCCCTGCAGACGATGCGGAGTACCAGGAAGAGCCTGCTGTGCCCGCCACCACCGAGTACCCGTTCTAGCTGTTCCACGCAAAACAAAAGGGGCTCACGCAAGTGAGCCCCTATCTTAGGAGGATTCATGGGTAGGACGAAGAACAAATCCGACAAACGTCTGATGAACAACAGTGAGCTGTCTGCCTTCTTGAGCCGCATCCTGGGCACGGGCCTCGAGCAGTACGGCGAGAGCTACAGCATGGCTGTGCAGGAAGCCGACATGCGCCTTGAACGCATCGGGCTCAGCCCGAAGACGGTACAGGCCAGGGTGATCCTCGCCGTTGGGGTACTGGTTGCGCTCGCCGTGACGAAGCACCTCTCCGAGCGGCAGGCTGTCGAAGAGCCTGACCAGGAGCAGCCCGAGGCGAAGGTCGTAGAGGAATAACAAAGTGCCAGCCTACAGCTCAATCAAGGATCTAAAGAATCGGCTGGCGAAGTATCAGCCGTCAGAGTACCGCGACTGGTCTGTAGACCTGGCACTTCATCTAGCTCTCGCCAGTCTGGCTTTGGACAAGCTGGCTGAGTACGGTGTCGACCTCAAGTTTCAAGACAGAGAACTTGTGCGTGATGCCATCGAGATGGCCTGGCGCGACCTGCTATACATGCGTCTGAACAGAGTTCCTGAGCATATCATGCTGTCGGACGTACGCAGGCCAGTCACAATCACGCGGGCAGGAAGGATCGTCAATGAAGATCAGTTTGCCGTACAAAATTTCAGGGACGCCTATCGTAGCGGTGCTGAGTTTACAGCTCCGCGTAAGACCAGAGATGTCCATGCTCGCCACAGAAAGCGGGTACGGGCCCGAAGAGCTGCAGAACCTGCTCAGACAGGAAATGCAGATGGTGGCGCTGCAGGTGGCCAGCGCACTGGGGATTGAGTATGACCCAGAACCAGGCGAGTAAACTCCCGTCCGTCGAGCTGTGGACAGACGGCTCTGTCATGGGCAACCCTGGGAAGGGCGGCTGGGCCGCTATCCTGAGGATGGGTACGCGCTGCCGTGTCCTGGGTGGGTACGTTCCGATGGCCACGAACAACTACATGGAGGCCCTCGGAGCTCTTGAGGGGCTGCGTGCTCTGAACCAGCCCTGTAACGTGTCGCTTTACACAGACAGCAGGTACGTAATCAATGGAGTCGCAAGGCTGCAGCGGCGTAGCAGGCTGAAAACAAACGTCGAAATTTGGGATCAAATGGCCCCGCATGTGGCCAGGCATTCGATCCAACTCATTCAGGTGGCTGGGCATAGCGGGTACACATACAACGAGTACGCTGACACCGTTGCGTCGTCGGCGAGAGAGTGGGAAGCCAAGATTGACTACTACACGGAAACCGTACCCGAAGCCGTCCAGAAGCGCTCGGATCGCAGAAAAGGAAAACAAGCGGCGCGAACTCAGAGATTACCGTAACGGGCAGTATGCGCTCGCAAAGCAGCGGGACGGAGGGTACTGCGTATTCTGCTACTTTCAGGAGAGCGTGCTGCGCCAGGCCTCGGAAGTGCACCATGTGTACAGTCGTGGTAGGATCGTTGGCGACTGGCGGGAGCACTATACCAACCTGCTGTGTACGTGTGTTCGCCATCACCCTCCGCCAATTATCACGCCTGGAGGAAGCGCTACGCTAGGGTGGGTTGAGGCCATCAAGGATCTCGCCAACGCCTTCCCGATCAATAAGGAGTTTACTGGTGGTAGGAAAGAAGAAGGATCCTGAGATCCTCCCGTTCGATGTGCCTGAGCAATATGAGCTGCTCGCGGAGTTTACGGTTCTTGGGGAACCTGGCAGGAAGTCCAACCAGCGCAGGATCGTAAAGAACAAACGCACGGACAAACCAATGATCATCAAGAGTCAGAAGGCCATGAGCTACCAGAGTAGCTTTCTGAAGCAGATCACTGGTGCCCTGAAGAACAAGTGGGGAAGTCGTGACGAGCTTCTGCTGGTGTGGGCACACGTGTACTACGCGTCGAACCGACCAGACTTGTCTGCCGAGCTGCTCACTGATCTTTTGCAGCAGGCTGAAATTATCTCGAACGATCGCTGGATCAAAAGTCATGTACTGTTCGGTTCCGTGGATAAGGAAAATCCTCGGACAGAGTTCCGCCTTTACCGTTTGAAGTAGCTACAACTAAATCCATCAGACCCTCAAGGGCACGACCTTTGAGGGTCTTTCAATCACAGGAGTTCAGATGCTCTTCCCTACCGATTTTGCCCAGGAAATTTTTGACCGTAAGTACAAAGGCACGCTGCAAGACGCCGACGCTTTCTACAGGACGCTTGCTGACACCGTCGCTTTGGGCGACCAGGAGCTTGCTGGCAAGTTCCACAAAATGTTGACCACGTTTCGATTCAGCCCAGGCGGGCGCATCCTGGCGTACAATGGTAGGCAGAACTCCCGTATGAGCCTGATCAACTGCACCACGCATCAGGTGGAGGACGACAGCCTGGAGTCGATCTCAGAGGCAGCATACACCATTATGATGGCCTCCAGCCGCGGGCAGGGCATTGGTCTTGACTTGAGCAAGCTGCGCCCAAAGGACGCCCCCGTCAACAACGCCGCCGTGACATCTACTGGCGCAGTGTCCTTTATGGAGATGCTGAACCACGTCGGTGGTACGATCGGGCAGGATGGTCGGCGTGCCGCGCTGCTCTTCTCGCTGAGCGTGGATCACCCAGACATTTGGCGCAAAGGAAAGCAGGACGCCAAGTGCCCCAAGTGCTCGGGCAGCGGGTGCGACTTCTGTGACTACTCGGGGCACATCAGCTACGACTTCCTGCATGTGAAGTCCCTCCCAGGGCATGTGGAGTCCGCCAATATCTCCGTGCTGCTGTCCGACGCCTTCATGGAGGCGGTGCGCAAAGACATTCCCTGGACAATGCGGTACGAAGGCGACAGTGGGGGTGAGAGTTTCCGCGTGGAAACTACCGTGCGTGCCGTGGATCTTTTCAAAGAACTTGCGGAGAATGCCTGGCGTGCTGCTGAGCCTGGCGTGCTGTTCGCAGACACAGCTCGGCGCATGTCGAACTCTGACCTGTTCGGGAAGCGGTGGAAGGTGGTAGGTACGAACGCCTGCCAACCAGCGATCGCTACGGTGCTTACGCCAGAAGGCATCAAGACAATGGGCGAGATCTCTGAGGGCAGCGTGATCATGGGAAAGAACGGGTGGACTACTGTTTTGCGTAAGTGGTCTACTGGCGTGAAGCCTGTGCACAGGTATACAACCTCGAAGGGCGAGTTCATTGGAACAGAAGACCACAAGGTTTTCCAGAAGGGTGTGCGCACGCTGGCTCGGGATGCTGAGACGATCGACACTGCGGCAGGCGTTCTCGAGCCGTCTGGGGAGTTTTCTGCTCAGGCGGTCATGGACGGTCTTTTGGTTGGGGATGGATCGTTTCACGCTGGCTGCGTCAATCCGCACCTGTACATTGGTAGTATGGATGAGGACTACCTGACGTCTGAGGTGGCCGATCTTATCGTAGGGATCGGAGGCGTCGATACGAATGCCCGTGCGTACTACGTGAAGTCGACGCTCACCATCAGCGACCTGCCTAAAACCTACGAGCGAGTCGTTCCTGCTCAGTACTTCCGCGCCAACCCAGACAAGATGGCATCTTTTCTTCGCGGTCTGTTTTCCGCCAACGGGTACGTTGTGCGCATCGACGGTGCAGCGTCTCGCGTTGGTTTGAAGCAGACGAGCCATGCCCTGATCAAGCAGGTGCAGCAGATGTTGTCTGCGCTGGGCATCACTTCCTACGTGACCGTTTCTAAGGCGAAGAAGATCGCCTTCGACAACGGTGAGTACGACGTGAAAGAAGCGTACGATCTGAACCTGTCCCCCACACAGGCGGAGAAGTTCATGGATGTGATCGGCTTCATCCAGGCGTACAAGAACGATGCCTACGTACCTCCCGCACACAATCAGTACTCACACCCGACCTCGAGGGGCGGGAAGGTACAAAGTGTTGAGTTACTTGGCGACATGGAGGTGTTTGACATTACCGTTGACGACAAGGAACATGCGTACTGGACTGGTGGCCTGCTCGTGTCGAACTGCTCAGAAATGTTGCTGGATCAGGATGGCGTGTGCAATCTTGGTTCCACCAACCTGGGCCGCTACATTGTCCATCCCTACACGGACGATGCCTACCTGGACACCAACGCCCTCTGTGAAGACGTGCGCACAGCGGTGGAGTTCCTTGACAATGTGCAAGACATTGAGCTTCGTGATGATCGCTCGATCAGCAAGAAGCAGCGCGAAAGCATCGTCTTCCTGCGCAGGGTTGGTCTGGGTGTTGCTGGGTACGCGGATGCCCTGGTGAAGCTGGGCCTGCGGTACGCTGCTAACGAGGACACCTTGACGGCGACGAGCATCATGTTTGGTACGATCCGCGACGCGGCCTACCAGGCGTCCATTGATCTTGCCAAGCGCAAGGGGCCATCCGTGGCCTGGAAGGGTGCGAGCGCATCCCGCAGGAGGGAGATTGTCGAGGGTGGTTTCTACGCTACGCTGCAGGATGGCCTGAAAGACCAGATCGTCGAACACGGGTTACGCAACGTAACGCTGTTGAGCATCGCCCCGACTGGTACGATCTCCAATTTGCTGGGGGCGTCCTCTGGCATTGAGCCACTGTTTGCCCACGAGTACACTCGGCGTGTGCGCATCAACGGCAAAGATGAGTTCGTCCAGTACGTGCACCCTGGCGTGGAGGAAACGCGCCTGCTCGGCATTCCCGACTCTGTGTGGGACACCTCCTACACTGTAAGCCCAGAAGACCACATCCTCATCCAGGCGGAGATCCAGAAGTACGTTGACAGCTCGATCTCAAAGACCGTGAACCTGCCGAAAGATGCTACCGTCCAGGATGTGGCTCGGGTGTACATGCTGGCCTGGAAGAACGGATTGAAGGGCTGCACTGTTTACCGTGACGAGTCTCGTTCGGAGCAGGTGCTGTACGCCAAGAAAGCTGTCGAGGACGATGCTTGCCCGAGTTGCGGGGAGCCCCTCGTGCACAAGGACGGCTGTGCCGAGTGTCTGAGCTGCGGTTACGGGAAGTGCTCGCTGTAGTAGAACAAGTGTTTCGTCTGTAAATGCAGGGGTATGGTTGATTCCATACCCTTGCTTTTTTTGAGTAAGTATGCTATAATAACGGAAGGAGGAAACAATGGCCGTACTAAAGAAGGCTCTACCAATTGTGTTTATCTTGCTGTTCGTCGGCTTGCTGATCTTTTCGCAGATTCAGACGGCCAGGATCAACGCCGACCCAGCGCTTGTCGCTTCGAGGGCGGATCTCGCTGAGAAATCCGCGCTTGAGTGGCAGGCTAAGGAGTCGTACTACAAGACTCTGCCGAGTATCCTGGTCTCGGGCGGGTATGCGTTCCTGGCAGGCTTACTTGGAGTCGGCCTGATCTTGCTTACATTATCGGTCTCCGCGCACATCGCGGCTGGCGCGTGGCGGAAAGTTATTACTACTGGTATGGGGTACGTGAGGGAGGACAAGGACAGTGGAACGACTCGTGTCTATTTGGCGGCACCGAACACGGTGGTTGCCGCCCATCTCAATCGGATTGCTGAGCGCACTACTGATACTACTGACGGCAACGTACGTGGGGCTGGCTGGCTTCAACCCGCTGGATCCACTGGAGGCGACCCCGTCGATACTCGGGTGGCTGCCGTACGCGGAGACAGGCCTGACGCTGGAAAACGTTCCGCAGGTGATGCTGTTGCGGGAGGAACCTCTATCGGAGGAAATGGCGCAGGTACCCGTCGCTCAGACATCGCCAAGCTCAAGTAATCAGTACACCCCAACCACACACGCTCTGGTCAATACACCAACACCGCAGCCAACGCCAGAGCCAACACCAGAGCCTGTTGTAGAGGCCGCTGCGGAGGAATCCCGTAGCGGTCTATCTGATAACTGGCCCTCGGAAATTCAACGTTGGGGTGATCAAATATACGCGTGCGAGGATGAGTTCGGGCATGACCCTGACCTGGTAGCAGCGGTGATGTTTGTTGAGAGCTGGTTCAACCCAGAGACATATCCGCAAGGTTATACCAGGTGCCCAGACGGGCCTTCATCCTCATCGTGCACGTCCTCAGCAGGCGCTATGGGTCAGATGCAGGTCATGCCGTTTCATTTCAAGAACGGCGAGAACGGGCGAGACCCCGATACGAATATTCGCAAGGGATGCGCCGTTCTTCGCACTTACCTGGACTACATGGGAACCCTGAAGGGTGGCCTGGCTGCGTACAATGCAGGCCCAGGCGGAGCTGCGAACGGTGGTGGCTGGGGGTACGCGGATAAGGTACTCTCGGTTTACGAGCAGTTTAGGCAGTGAGAGGTGTCATGTGAGTAGTGGTACGTTTGTGCTTGTGATTACGTTACTTTTGGGCGGGTGGACGGCGGCGCTGATCGCTGGTATACTCCTTTACAGGAGCAGAGGCAAGCAAAAAGAACTCAAAACTCTGCAAGAGGTGGGTGTTCCGATCGACTGGGGCATCCTCGCGACAGGTGCGTCTGGTGACACACGGCTTGAGGTAGCCTGGCTACGCACAGCCCAGCAGATGTACAATATATTCTGCAAGAAGCACCACGACTACGGGCCGCGAAACATTGGTGTCGGAGGGGTGCCAGGTGTCGTTATTCGTATCGGCGACAAGACCTCGCGCCTTTGGAATCTTACTGGCGTAACCAAACACAATACGCGGCTCGTCGCTGATGAGTCCGTGCGCGACTCGTTCCTTGACCTGGCAAACTACGGCATAAGTGGCGCCATGCTTGTCGAAGGGTCGTGGCCAAAATATAAACCAGAGGAGGTATGGTCTGTTGCACGAAACAACTGATGTAGGCGCCACTGTGTTGTTCGCTCGCGAGGATTTTGACTTCCAACACGGTGGCGCAGAGCAGTTCGAATAGATGCTGCTTCGGCAGCAGTCAAAAGGCTTTGACCTGATTGTTTGGCGCCTTGAGGGCAGCCGTATTATTTGTTACTTCGATAAAGTGCTTGGTGGTAGAGGGGAAATGGGAAGCAACTTCATGGACATAGAGCAGTCACTCCAGGTTGCTCCCTGGAGCTTCTTTCGACTGTGTACGGGCACACGCTTACGCGTGCTCGTTTGGTGGCGGCCCTGACGGCCCGCTACGGAAGGCCGTTTATTGGTAGCTCTGTTGTCACAATGATCGAGATCGAGTGCACGAGCGGCTTCAGCAAGGACTCGATCGCCAAAACTGCATTTAGGAGGGTTCGTGAAGTTGTCGCTAAAGTTTTCAAAGCTCGATGACATGGCGCTTGCGCCGACGCGCAAGCATGCTACGGACGCTGGCGCGGATGTGTATTCGCTGAATGAGGTGCGCATCTCGCCGTTTGGTGTCGGCATTGTCAGGACTGGCCTGGCGTTCCATGTACCAAAGGACACGATGCTTCTGGCCAAGCCCAAAGGAGGAAGTAACTTTTTACTGGGGGCCGGTGTCGTAGACACAGGGTTCATGGGAGAAATATTGATCAAGGTCGTGAACACGACTCCCGACGAAATGGTCGTCTTCCGTGGCGCCCCCGTCGCCCAGCTCGTGCTTGTCCCGATACTCACGCCTCCGCTTGAGGAAGTTCCCCAGGCCGAGTTGTATGCGGAGCCTACTCCACGTGCCGACACGGGCGGCATCGTTGATCAGAACAAGAAAAAGGAAGGTAATAAGTAGGCCCTATATATTGACACCATAAATAAGGTGTGGTATAATGGAGCCCAAGCGGCTGGTAAAGCGCCAGCCGCTTTTTGATTCCTGGAGGATCCATGTCACGTGTCAAGTTCTTTCCGTCGTCTACGATGATCTTCGGGTACACCGACGATAACAAGCCGTTGTTCTGGGATTTGTTGGATCCAGGCGTTCGTTCTGTCCTCGTGGTAGCTGAAGATCCGCACGCACTCATGGCCCCGTGGCTGAGTGAAATGTACGCAGCCAGCCATATCGACGCAAACCTTACGCTTTTGCACGGCGACGAGAAGTACGACCTACCTGTGTCACAGTACTCGCTGTACGATCGCAGTGCTGGTAAGGCGGTGATGCGAGTGTCTGCTGATGCAGAGGCGGTGAGCTTGGGCAGGCGAAGGGTGGGTGGCCTGGAGTTCCACATGATTGTCATTGACGACGTTGCGAAGTTCCTGGCTCACCAGGACTTCCAGGAACGCGAAACGCTACGCAATTTGATGACGCATGAGGACACGATCCAGGTGAATGTGCTGGCGGGGATGAGCATTTACAACTACGACTACGACCTGGCTGGGCAGTTCGGTGCTGTGCTGACCTTCAATGGCCAGGTGGGCGTGTTCAAAGACGTGAAATTCCGTACTGTGTAGGGAGGCATGATGGACAACAAGAGTTTGCCGAAATACGACGGGCCCGTCCCGCCAATGAGCAGCCTCGGTGAAGTTGCCGCTGCGCAAGAGCGCTTTCTCGCAATGGTGGACATGCTGGCGGGCGCCTTCTTCAAGGAGACGGGGCTGAGGCCCAGCGAGGCGGAGGCTGTGTGGGAAACGGAAGGAAACACGATCCGCGTCTACTTCCGCAAGAAGGAGCCCCGCGCATGACACTCCTCTGCATCGAAGTGGATGGTGTTGAAATCGAGCTGACAAACATCAGGTTGGTCGACGGGACGGTGATTGACGAAGACACCCTGATTGACATGCTTTCCAGACCGCATGTTGATGTAAAGTTTGTGGCTTACGCAGATGAGGGGTCGTACCGCTGGTTTCGCAGCGGCGGCCCTGTAAGCATCACAGCAAGCGCGGCCCCTTCCGACTACGTCCCAGCTACTGCTGGGTGGATCTCCCCGTCTGGCGTACTCTACATCGGTGTCGACGGGGCTGGTTTTGACGAGACGCTGGAGTTCATCAAGAACTCGTTCTTCCCACCAGCTACTTCCCTGGGCAGCGTGCTCAGCGCGGGCTGGGTGCGGATCCACCCGTCTGGGGCCCTGCAGGCCGTGAAGATCAACACGCAGCAGATCTCCCTGATTGCAAGGATGCTGCGGGATGAGCACGGTGACGCTGAGTTCAAGAAGGTGCTTGGTGAGTCGTTCGATGACTTGATCTTCGACGAAGACCAGGAGGTGTAATCTTGTTCAGGACAATGCTGGCAATCCTCGCGCTCGTTCTTGTCGTGTGTGCTCTACTGGTCGGTCTGGTGTACCTGTCTGCGCAGGCCGCTATCCCCATTTATGGGGAGATTACCTCGCTCACCTACGAGCCTCCGACGACAAACTTGATGCCGCTACCCACTGGAAAGACGATCATGCTCATGCCTATGCCTGAGTCCGAGCACTATACTGTGTGCGTGACAGACAAGGCTACTGGCAGGAACACGTGCGTAGAGGTTACTGAGTCCTTGTTCTCAACGTTGCGTGTAGGAGATGCGGCCTGTGTCGAGAAAGGCAGGTTATTTCAATGCCCAAAACATTAGCAACGATCGGCGCTTTCCTGCTCTTAGGAGTGCTCGTGTGGCTGTTCCTGGGTTTGCTGTTCGTGCAGAACCCGA
The DNA here is from genome assembly GCA_938008865.1 of uncultured Anaerolineales bacterium. Classification (GTDB taxonomy): domain Bacteria; phylum Chloroflexota; class Anaerolineae; order Anaerolineales; family Villigracilaceae; genus JACPVF01. Next base: position 1,548 of record CALLJA010000047.1, on the reverse strand, counting down.
TCGAGGGCGAAGTCGCATACATGCGAGCTGTCGGTGGCTCGACAAGCGTCAGCACGGTGTACGTCAACGGTGAGCAGGTTTACCAAGAGACATCTGACTCAGGCACCTACATCGTTTGCGTTGACACACCGAAACGCCTGGGCTGCATCGAAATGACTGTCTCAAAAGAATTCTACGAAAAAACTCACATAGGGGACTACGTGCGCGTTGATCTGAAGAGGGGCGAATGAAGGCCGAGTACGAAGTAACGCCGACCGCATTTGTGATCCTGCTCGTGCTCGCACTCCTCGTCGCATGTGCGCTGGTTGCGCTGGGGAGCGTCATCTGGGCAGCAAGCACTCCCATCGTTACTGGCACGGTCGTCGACTTGTCAGTGGGGGGCACAGAAACCGAGACATTTGTCGTCGAGCTCAACGGGGACATGCACACATTTGCCCGCGTGGTCGAGCACCCGTCGTACGTGTATGTTCGAGTAGGCAACCCGTTTGTCGGGTCTATCCTGGTGGAGGTGCCTCGGGAAGTGTGTGCACGACTCGAAGTTGGCGATCAGGTAAAGTTCTGGAGGTAGTAATGCAAGAGCGATGGGTGGCGATTGACTTCAACGGAACAGTGTCCCTGGTTACTCTGGACTCGGATGACCCGACCAAGTTCTACTGGGGCGGAGGATCCTCCTGGTGTATCTTCCTACCGACAACCAGGATCGTGAAGGACTACGGCCTGGTCGATGACATGGACGACGATAGGATCGACGCGATCGAGCTCGAGTTCTACAAAGAGTTCACTGTGCGCAAGGCAGAGAAGCCGTTCCAGAGCGCTGGCTGGATCTCCCCAGAAGGGGACTTCTACCCGTGCTCCTGGCGGGGCCACGACTCGCTGGCCAAAGCGATTGCCCGCGTACTGTTCAACTCTGACCTGGGCGCCCGTGAGCTCGAGCAGAACCACTGGGCCCGCGTCTACTCTGACGGGGAAGTCATCGGTAGCGACCTGCTGCTGACGGAAGACCAGCTCATCGCAATCGTTGAGATGATCATGGATCCAGACAGCGTCATGCCAGACATCTTCAAGGACAATCTCGTGCGAACACTGGAACGTCAGCGCCGTATGGCCTCTTACGCGAACGGAGAGCAGGAATGAGCCAACCTACCTACCAACAAGATATGGAACAGGACTACGACCTGGCCCTGAATATCTGCACCCGTCTGGGTATGCGCATCCTCCCACGCTACAAGTGGCCCGCCTGGACAACGGACTTTGAGACAGCCCTGTCTCTTCTCGAGGACGACCTCGCTGTGCTCGAGGTTCAGCTCACCTCAGTACCAAACGCAGAAGAGGGTCGTACCTACTACGTAACCGTCCACACGTTTCTCGCGCTGGTCACAGGCATCGCGGATACCCCAGCAAAAGCTGCCTGCAAGGCCTGGATCGAGGTCGACAAACTGCGCAGGCAAGGCGCCCTACCTAAGTAATAAGCCAAGAACGCTCTGGTAAATAGCCAGGGCGTTTTTTGTTACCTGCTGCCAGAGGGTTTAAAAACCAAAAAAAATAAAA
>CALLJA010000046.1 GCA_938008865.1 uncultured Anaerolineales bacterium | reverse complement strand
CCGATGCGCCCATCACCATCGTCGAGTTTAGCGATTTCCAGTGCCCCTACTGCCGCAAATTCCACGAAGAGACCTACCAGGCCCTGTTAGACGCCTACCCGGGCCAGATCCGCTTCGTGTACCGCAACCTGCCGCTGACCTCCATCCATCCCGAAGCCTTTCCCTCGGCGGTCGCCTCGCTCTGCGCCCAGGACCAGAACGCCTTCTGGCCCTTCCACGAGAAACTGTTCAGCAGCGCCGACCTGGGCCAGGAAGTCTACCTGCAATACGCCGCCGACCTGGGCCTGGATGTACCGTCCTTCGAGGCCTGCCTTTCGAGCGGTAAACACGACACCGCCATCTTCGACGACTCAGACTACGCCATGTCCATCGGCGTCGGCTCCACCCCGACCTTCTTCGTCAACGGTTACCGCGTGGAGGGGGCCTACCCGCTCGATTACTTCAAGCAGGTCATCGACCGGGAACTGGCCGGCACATTGCCGTGAGCGCACAGAACGAGACCCTAGGGGCATCCTTTAGGGTCTCGAATCAATTCCACCTTTTGGAGGGAGTAGGATGAAGAAATTTATCGCCGTGGCCGGGAATATCGGCGTGGGAAAATCCACACTGGTTTCGATGCTGTGCAACCATCTGGGATGGGAGCCGTTCTACGAGCCGGTCAATGAAAACCCATACCTGGCCGATTTCTACGCCAACATGCAGAGCTGGGCCTTCCATTCGCAAATATTCTTCCTCACGCACCGCCTGCGCTCGCACCTCAGCCTGGCGCAGCGGACGGACTCGGTCATCCAGGACCGCAGTCTATACGAAGATGCCGAGATATTTGCCCGCAACCTGTACGTCCAGGGGCATATCTCTGCGCGCGACTACCGCACCTATCGCGAGTTGTACGAAACCGCCACGCAATTCCTGCCCGCGCCCGACCTGGTGATCTACCTGCGGGCTTCGGTGCCGACCCTGCTCAGGCGCATCTCCAGCCGTGGCCGCGAGTACGAACAGACCATCGCACCCGAGTACCTGCACAGCCTCAACACCCTCTACGAAGAATGGATCGACAACTTCACGCTCTGCCCGATGCTCTCGGTGCCGGCAGACGATCTGGACTATGTGGCCCACCCCGGTCACCTGCGGCTGATCGTCAGCAAGATCGAGCAGAAGCTGACCGGCAAGGACGAGGTCGTTTTCGAGCCGGAAGAAGTGGCGCGCGCCACAGAAGACTGACAGGGTGCGCATAGCGGTCACAGATTCGCACACCTGACCCCATATCTAGGGCAATCCGCGTCCCGACAAAATCGAGCGGTAAACTCCAAACTGTGGATAAGTTGCGGAAAACTGTGGATAACCCCCCCCGTTTGTGGACAACTGGCTCAATTGTTCCAAAAATGAGGTTTTTCTGTCGAAAACCAGCCCCCCAGATATGGGGGGTATTTTTGACCCTCTCCAAAATATGGAAGTGTGGATAACCCGCCAAAATTGTGGAGAAATCATCCCCATTCCTCTACAGAATTTTGTCCACAGCGGATGGGCGGCTTACAAACGGAAACAGCCCAAGGGATGGGGGTATACCGCCGCGAGTCGTCCGTATCTCGGTGTGCCGCGCATCCATCCACATTATCCACAGTCCCTACTACTAATTCTAAGAAGAGTATCCTACTAATATACTGCTTGTATATGAATGGGGATTCCTGTACAATCTTCTTGAAAGCCCCAAACTCCAACTCATTGGGAGGCTCATTATGGATATGATCAAAGTCTCTGCCAACTCCCGCACCGCTGCCGTCGCCGGGGCGATCGCAGGAGTCGTCCGCGAGCACAAGCGGGCCGAGGTGCAAGCCATCGGCGCGGGCGCGGTCAACCAGGCCATCAAGGCCCTGGTGCTGGCCACAGGATACCTGAAGAACGATGGCATCGAAGTCGTCTGCGTGCCCGAGTTCGTGGACGTGGAGATCGACGCCAAGGTGCGCACCGCCATCAAACTGGTGGTCGAGCCGCGATAGCAGGCAGCGGACGTCGGCTGCACCATTGCCCGGGGTCCGTGTTTTACCATAAGGGTGGTTTATAATTCGGCCAGGCTCAGACAAACGCGCCGGGCCGATATGTGATTCTACCTCCCAACCTTATCCTGCCCCCTGAGTGGATCCAATGCCCCCTGCCCCTAACCGTTTCTTTCGTGGATTGTTCTCCGTCACCCTGGCGCTCAGCCTGTTGAGCGGGCTGGGCGGCGCGTTATTCGCGCGGGTCAAGGCTGCGCCTGCGGCTGTCCCGGCTGCGCCGGGTGCGGTGGTGATCAGCGAGTTCAGGTTTCTTGGCCCGGCTGGCGCTGAGGATGAATTCATCGAGATCCATAACACGCTGGATGTGGCAGTCGAGTTCACAAACTTACAGATTGAAGAATCCAATAATGCAGGCGCAACAGAATCCCGTCTGGAACTCGGAAGCCTAACAATCGAGCCTGGCAGACATCTGCTCTTTGTAAATAAAAATGCCAGCAGCGGATTGCTGGCGATTGCCGATGAAACCTATAATTCCGGCATTCCCACCGATGGCGGCATTGCACTTTTCGATGGGGTAACCCTCATTGACCAGGTTGGCCTGAGCGCAGGCTCTGCATACAAGGAAGGAACGGCGCTCACCCCGCTGAACGGTACAGCCGACCAAAGTTATAGCCGCTTGGGCAGCGGTTGTATCGATAGCGACAATAACTCCGCTGATTTCCTGCAAACCGCCCCCAGCAATCCGCAAAATTCGATTTACCCGCCCGTCTCCTGCCTGCGGGTGATTAATGTGACTTCTACAACACTGAATGGCACCTACAGGGCGTCCATGCCCATCACCGTGGATGTGGTATTTAGTTCCAATGTCAACGTCACCGGGACACCGACGCTGTTGCTCGAAACCGGGTTGAACGACCACACGGCTGCATACGCTAACGGCAGCGGCACCAATACATTAACGTTCAACTACACCGTTCAAGCGGGCGATGCCTCGCCTGATCTGGATTATGTCTCGACAGACTCTCTTTCCCTGAGCGGCGGCACCATTACGGGCGCGGTCGGAAATGCAAATTTGACCCTGCCAGCGCCCGGCGCTGCGGGCTCGCTATCCGCCAACAAGGCCATTAAACTGGACGATGACGCCGCCCCAAAGGTGATCTCCATCCTGCGCT
>CALLJA010000045.1 GCA_938008865.1 uncultured Anaerolineales bacterium | reverse complement strand
CAGCGCTACGTGCAGGATATGCGCCGCGCGGGACGCGACGAGAGCTTCCTGCATTGGGCCACCAAGATGGCCGAGAGCACATCCCTGCCGCTGACGGGCTACATCTGGGAGGAAAACAATCACATCATCGGCAACGCCAGCCTGGTTCCGTTCCGCCATAACGGCCAGCGGCTGTACCTGATCGCCAACGTAGCCACGCATCCCGACTCTCGTCGGCGCGGCATCGCCCGCGCCCTGACCGAACGCGCCATTCAGCATGGCCTCGACCACAAGGCCTCCGTCTGGCTGCACGTCCGCGAGGACAACCCAGGCGCGGTACAGCTCTATCACGACTTGGGATTCCGCGAACGCGCACGCCGCACGCAGTGGAAGGCTCATGCCGACCCCGGCCTGTCCGCACCCCGTTCGGGCATCTCCATTGCAGGACGCGCGGGACGCGACTGGCCGCGCCAGCAGGAATGGCTGCGCCGGGCGTATCCCGACGCCCTGGCCTGGTACCACAAGTGGAATTTCTCCCCGCTCCGGCCCGGGCTGTGGAACCTGCTCTACCTGTTCTTCGTGGACGCCGGCATTCGCCAGTGGTCGGCCTCGAAAGGGGACCAACTCGAAGCGGCGCTGGCGGTCATCCCCTCCGGGCGGGAGCCGAACGCCCTTTGGCTGGCGGCGGGCGCGGGGTCCGCTGAGGCTGTGCTGGGGCTGCTCGTCCATGCGCGGCGCGCGCTGAACGGGTATCCGCACCTGACGCTCGAATATCCCAAGGGCGATTTCGACGAGGCCATCCGCGCGGCAGGGTTCGCCCCGCTGCGTACATTACTCTGGATGGAGTATGAAGGCGCAACCTCCCAGGCGTGAATTCGTATTTTGAATGAAAGGAGTTCAAATGACCAAATTCTTCCTGCGTTGGATCATCAATGCCGCCGCGCTGTATGCGGCGATCTTCCTGCTCGACGGGCGCGGCGTGGACTTCAGCGGCAACTGGGTCTCGATCATCTGGCTGGCCCTGATCTTCGGCCTGGTGAATGCCTTCCTGCGCCCGCTGCTGACCGTGCTGACCTGCCCGCTCATCATCCTGACCCTGGGCCTGTTTACGCTGCTGATCAATACCTTCATGTTCTGGCTGACGGGACAGATCGGCGGCTGGTTCGACCTGGGCCTGGCGGTGGACGGCTTCTGGCCAGCCTTCCTGGGCGGCCTGATCGTGAGCGCCGTGAGCATCGTGCTCAGCCTGGTCTTCAAGGACGAGTTGAAGGGCAAGCGCGCGTAAGCGAGCTGACGAAAGCAAAACTCGGAAGCAAAATCGCTTCCGAGTTTTTTATTATTGGAGTCCAGAAGCTCTGCTTCTGGATTTTTATCTCCGCAAGCAGAGTTTGCGGAGTCTGACTCCTATTTAAAAAATGGAGAAATGGCTTCCAGCATGGTGTGGATGAAGTTCCACTGGTTAACCATCAGCAGGGTAATGAAGGTCGAGAGGATGAGCTGGAACCAGCGTTGCTTGCCAAAGTCGGACAGCGACGCGGTAATGAAGAGCACGAGCGCATAGGTCCAGTCCGCAGCATAGAGGAAGGGCTCGTAGCCGTAGGTCATGTGCAGGGCGAAGTTGAAGAGAATGACCAGCGGGAAGGCGGCGGTCAGGTCGAGTTTGCGGGCGCGGACCAGTTTCCAGACGAAGGACGCCGCCGCCGCGAGGAGAAGGATCAGCCAGATTGCTACGAGAATCCTGCCCAGATCATCGAAAGAACTATAACTAAAACTGCCCGGCGCAATCTTGAAGAAGTTGAAGCGCGGGAAGGTCCCGCCCACTTCGGTGGTGAGGATGTAAGGCTGTGGCGCGACGATGCTGTACAAAAGGATGTTGCGCACCAGCAGCATGGCGCGGCCAATGACCTTCCACGCGGGCGCGCCAATGAGCGGGATGGCATAATCGGATTCGACACCCGCGCCTGCGGGGTCGAAGAACATCAGCGCGGACGGAAAAGTCGCCGCGTGAAGCACGGTCAGCGTGATGGACAGAGCCGAGGCCAGCAGCCCGAACATAAAAATGGACTTGAACTTCGGGCGCGCCACCACATAGCCGATAAAGGTCTGGATGAAGTTGGTGATGGTGATGCCGAAGGTCAATGTGCCCACGGCAACTAGGGCAAGGAAATGCGTCTTTTCGTCAAGCAGAAGCAGGAAGAACAAGAGCAGAACTGCCGCCGAGAAGATATATGACTCGACGAAGGAGCCGAAAACCACATGAGCGGCGCTGGCCCCCAGCAGGGAAGCGGACAGCAGCGCATACGCCTCCGAGCCCGACCAGCGTTTGATGAAACGATAGACCAGAAGAACGCACAGTCCGCCGGTAAGCGGGACCAGCAGCAGCGTGGCGGCGTAACGGTCTCCATTGAAGAACAGGGATAATAACCACACGATCGGACGGAAAATAAAGAACGCGAACGGATGCACGGCGCGCATCTCGATGCTCGTGCCGTTCGGCTCCGCGAGGCGGCCCATCCACGCGAAGTTGTCGATGGCGAGGAAGTTCTCGGTCTGGTCGAGGCCAGGGTGGTTGAAGGTGAAGCTGAGCGCGGTGTAGCCGAGAGTGAACATGCCTGCCAGCAGCAGCCCCAGCAGATTCTTGCGGGCGAAGATGAAGGCGCGGGTCGCTTGCAGGCGGGCGGACCAGCCGCGTTCGTCGAAGGTTTTCACGGTCCATGCCAACCAGGCGGGGGAGAGAAAAGCAAGAATCAGGAATACGCCAGAAAATTGAGGGGAGAGCGAGAAGGACGAATAGTCGAAGATATTGGGATAGCGTAGAACCAATCCGATTATAGAGAGACCAAAGAAAAAAGGTGGGAGAATGAGTAGTAAATTTAGTTTCCACGAAGCAGGCCAATCATTAGAATAACTGACAATAACATAAGAAATTAATCCTGCTGAAAGCAGGCAAATGATTGCAATGAAAACGGTCAAGTATTCGGGATAGAAATGGCTGAGAAACCCTGTTGCGATATAAGAAAGAGGTGTTGCAATAAGGGAACCAATGACCACGGAATTGATACGTTTTTTGCGGACAATATAGTTATAGCCTGAGCCAAAGGGCAGAGTGATTATTAGACCCAAGACCAATATGCTGAACGCATAAAGCCTGAATTCATTAGCCTGAATAGGCCATAAAAGGACAAAAAAACTGGACAGAAATGCTTGGATTAATAGAATAAAAGTCTTCAAATTGGCGATACGGAGAAACCGCTCATAATATGGATATGCTTGGTATGTCAAAATCCCAAAACCAAGCGCAATCACCCCGACTAGCAAAATGCCCTCGGGAACGGAACGCCAGTGCAGGTTGAAAAAAGCATTGGCCAGCACAAAAGAAAAGGTAATCGAAAGGAAGAGACTGGTCAGCCAGCGCATACGAATCCTTTGGGTAACGGAGTGCAGACTTTGGTCTGCTACTACGCGGACTGAAGTCCGCAGTCCTATAAGTACGGCGCAACCGCTTCGAGCATGGCGCGCAGGAAGGTCCAGTTGTTGACCATCAGTGCGGAGAGGAAAAGCAGCCCCGCGGCCTGGAACCATTTTTTATCCGCGAAAGGCTGAAAGGACAGAGCCACGAAGAAGACCAGCGCGTAGGTCCAGTCGGGCGAGTAGAGCATGGGGTCGTCACCGTAGGCCACGTGCATGGCGAAGTTGAACAGGATGCACAGCAGCAGGCCGACTTCCAGCGCAGAGGTTTTCGGCGACTTGATGAACTTCCACGCGAAGAGGCCGAAGGCAAGTATCAAAATGACGAACCAGGCACGCGTCAACCAACTGCCAAAGCCCGCATAGGAGGTAATCAAATCGGGGCCATACTTTGGCTTGTAAGTCTTGAAACAAGGGAAGTCACAGCCGATCTCCGTGGTCAATGCCAGTGGGCGCGGACCGACGATGCTGTAGAGCGTGACCGTGCGCCCCATCACATAGGCGCGCTCATAGACGCGTTCGGGCGTGTTGACGTTGGCTGAGTAACGATCCTCGGCGCGCAAGATGGCGAGGTCGTAGAATGGCTGGCTGGTGGGGTACATGGCATGTTGTAGCCAGGCCAGCGGAAAGGCCAGGGCGACCACGATCAACCCGTACTTGATGAGTTTGGGGAGTTTGAATTCCGAGAAAAGAAAAAGGATGCCCGTCTGGAGGAAGTTTGTGATGGTGACGCCGAAGGTCAGCAGGCCGAGCGGGACCAGCGCCTTGAGCGGTTTCCCGTCCCTTTGCAGGGCCAGAAGGAAGGCCGTCAACGCGGCGGCGGAGAAGATGTAGGTTTCGAGAAAGGTGCTGAAGACGAGATGCGCGGCGCTGACCCCCAGCAGGGAGGCGAACAGCGCGGCGTAGGTCGGGTTGGCCCAGCGGCGGACCAGGGTCCACGCGAGGAACACGCACAGCGCGCCCGCACCTGCGTTGAGCAGCAATGCCGCATAGAAATGATTCCCGTTGAGCAGCAGGCCCAGCAGCCAGGTCAGCGGGCGGAAGATCAGAAAGGCAAACGGATGCACGGGCCGCATGTCGATCAACTGGTCGGCAGGCGCGGCGAAACGATTCATCCAACTGGTGGGGTCGGCGTCGTAGAAGT
>CALLJA010000044.1 GCA_938008865.1 uncultured Anaerolineales bacterium | reverse complement strand
TTGCCGAGCCACCAGCCGAGCAGGCCCGAGATGATAAAGCCCGAGATCAGGTTGATCAGAGCGGCCTGCCAGTACTGGGACACGATCTCAGGAGTGCTGTCCCATCCGTAGAGGTAGGCGGTCCAGACCGTGCCGAACTGCGAGGCGGCTGCGCCAGCCAAACCAAAGGCCCACCAGCTAAAGTTGCCGTACATGACGAAAGCCATCACAACTTCCGCGCCGATACCCTGGGTGAGGCCCCAGCCGAGGGTGGAGAAGCCAGCAGGGTTGCCGAGCAGGGCTTCCATCGCAGTCTCGATCAGGCCAACTGCCAGCATGACGCCTGGCTTGCGGATAAGGAAGAAAGCCAGCAGATAGGCCCACATAAAGGCACCCTGCAGGGCCGCACCCGCCAGCGGTCCGCCAGCGGCGTTGGCAGCATTCCAGATGATGCCCGTGCCCGTGTTAACCACACCAGCGATGGCGCCCACGACGGCCACGATGATGAGGTCGGAGGTGGTGTAGTTGAAGTTCCAGCCGCCGCCGCGGCTGTCCTGTTCGCCGAGCTTGACGAAACGGGCCAGCAGACCGAGCACAATGAGGATCAGGATGTTCACGACGATCATTACGGGAAGAGTCATTGCAGCATTCTCCTTCTGTGGTTTGTTTGGCTCAGAGCGCGCGCTCTGGAATACCTACAGGGATAAACCCATCTCTTTCAATTCGGTTTTGACTTCCTCGTACATTTTCTGCCAGAAGTCCAATGGCTGGACCTTGACCGTGTCATAAACCTGGTCGAAGGGCAGGCCGGGGTTGCCTTCCGTCGTGAAGACGTGCTCGTACTTGGGCAGGAGTTGCTGGACGAAGGCGTTGGCATCCTTGAGCGACATCTTCATCTTATGCGTTGCCAGCGCGACTTCGGCCATCAGGCGGGCTTCCAGGCCCGAGCAGTTGGGAGCGTTTCCGTCGGCGGCGCCCACGCCTTCGAGGTGGTTGCCGCTCACGGCGTTGACCATAGCATTGGCGGCCGTTTCGTAGAGCAGTTCCTTCGTGCCCGTGCCAGACTTGGGATAAATATCCGCGACGATGATGTGCGGCGCGTGACGGGCGAAGGCCTGCCCCGTGGCGTTGATGACCCACAGCACGTCGCGCGTGGAGGTGGCGATGTGGCGCACGTGGATGGGGTGCAGGATGTGATAATCGGCCAGGCAGGTGATGTTGGCGATCAGGTAGGAGGCCACGTTGACGACCGCCGAACCCGCAGGTCCGCCGCCCAGGCCGCCGACGATGACGCACGGCAGCGAGGCGTTGACCATGCCATATTCCAGCGAGTTGACCGCGCGCGAGATGTTGCGGTGGTCCATCTTCAACTCGTTGAGCACGGGCACCAGGTGCGAGTCGCAGGGGCGCAGGTAATCGGGGTGGGCGGCGGCCAGGTCGCCCAGCTCAGAGACCGAGCTTTGCGCGGCCAACATGCCCATGCCCGCGCGGCCCACACGCTTGAGTCCCTGGCGCATGTATTGCAGTTCGCGGCGGGTGGAGACGATCTCGATCGGGTTGCCCGTGCGGACCTCACGCCCATCCACTTCGACCAGCGTGCCGCAGGTGGCCAGGTCAATCAGCGGCTCCTGCATGTAGGACATGACATTAGCGAGGAAGATGCGCTCGGGGATGGGCGTCCCTGGCGAACCGCCGAAGAATAACGGAGCTCGCTCATCGTTCAGGCGGCGCGCATACAGCGTGCGGGCGTCCTTGCCCTCGCCCATGACCACTTCCTGCGGTGCGGTGCGAATCCCGTAGTCGATCTCATCCTGCGTAATGTGGATCAGGCGCTCGGTGGAGCGGCTGTACGCGCCGAGGGTCACGGCCAGTTCGTAGCCCGCCTTCCAGATGGCTTCCGAGAGGGCGGGGTCGTCTGTGACGAGCTCGTTTGGGTTCCATTCGAGTTTGTATTTCTTGACCAGCCGTTTGGTGGTCATGGCCACCTTTTCGAGGTCCCAATTCTCTTCGGTCATGTACGGGCCCGAGTTGGCGCGGTCGAGGATTTCGAGGTAATTCAGCATGGAGGTCTCCGATAAATAAATGTAGGGGCGGACGGCTGTCCGCCCCTACAAGATTATGCGTTCATTTTTGCGCGTGCCAATTTGACGGCCTCGGCCGCATTGCGGGCGGTGCCGTCGGCGCCGATGGCCTTGGCCCAATCTTCGGTGACGGACGCGCCGCCCACCAGCACCACATATTTCTCGCGGATGCCGCGCGCGACGAGCAGGTCGATCAGGTCCTTCATGAAGGGCATGGAGGTGGTGAGCAGCGCGGAGAGCGAAATGATCTGCGCGCCGAGTTCCTCGGCCTTGTCGATGATGGATTTGATCGGCACGTCCACGCCCATGTCGGTGACCTCGAAGCCCGCCGCGGTCATCATCGAGGCGACGATGTTCTTGCCGATGTCGTGGATGTCGGTCTGGACGGTGGCGGCCACCACCTTGCCTTTGACCTTGCCTTCGCCTTCGGAGTATTTCTCCAACAGCGGCGGCTTGACCACTTCCATGGCGGCCTTGAGGGCGCGGCCTGCCAGCATCAGCTCGGGCAGGAAGTATTCACCGCGCTCGAAACGCGCACCCACTTCCTCGGCGCCGCTCATCAGGCCTACGTTCAGCAACTGAAGCGGATCGACGCCCGCATCCAGGGCGGCCTGGGTGGCTTCGGTAGCCAGGTCGGTGTCGCCGTCCACCACGGCTTCGGCGATGGCTTGAAAGTGTTCCTGGTCCGTCATGTCGACTCCTGACTGTAAGGGAATGAATAGATTTTATGGCAGGTGGGGGTTATGGTCAATAGGGAACAGATTTTGGTCTGATTAACCTGTTAAGGGTTGTACACGGATTTGACGGATTACACGGAGTTGCACGGAAAATTAGACTTCTTGCATAACTCTGTCAGACAGCAGGTTGGCGGCTTCTTTGCCACAGATTACACGGATTTTCACAGATTTGGTTTTAAGAATCTTCGCTCATCTGTGAAATCTGTGGCAAAAGGTACTTTTGCAGGAGGTCAATTTTAAAAAATCCCGTCTCTAGCCGTGCGATCCGTGTACAGGCTTTTCAATCTTCCTCTTCCTGTTCCTCATACACGCGGACCACCGCCGCCTCGACCTCGGCCTCGGAGTGACTCTCGCAGGCCACCAGCGGTCGGAGTGAGTGTTCCACCTTGCGCCCGCCCTCGCTCATCACCTTGCTGCCGGTGAATTTTCCGTTTTCATCGTAGATCACGTACAACTCGTACAATTTTCCGCACACGATGCAGCCGTG
>CALLJA010000043.1 GCA_938008865.1 uncultured Anaerolineales bacterium | reverse complement strand
GTGCTCGCCACCTGGATGGGCGGCAACGACGTCGGCCCGGGCGAACTGCTGCTCAACAAAGCCAACATCCCCACCTTCCCCTACCCCGACACGGCTGCGCGCGTCTTCGACTATATGGCGCACTACGCCGACAACCTGTCCAGCCTGTATGAGACCCCCATGCCCGCCAGCCACGGCGACAGCAACTCGGTCGACCGCGAACGCGCCGCGCAGATCATCAAGGCCGTGCGCGACTCGGGCCGCACCATCCTGACCGAGTACGAATCGAAGCAATTGCTGGCCTGCTATGGCATCCCCACCGTGGATACACGCATTGCAAAGAGCGAAGCCGAAGCCGCCAAGGCCGCCGACGCCATCGGCTATCCCGTGGTGCTCAAACTGCATTCCGAGACCATCACCCACAAGACCGACGTGGGCGGCGTGCAGTTGAACCTGTCCGATGCGGCCGCCGTCAAGAAGGCTTACAGCGCCATTCAAAAATCCGTCACCGAGAAGGCGGGCGCGGAGCACTTCCTGGGTGTGACCGTCCAGCCGATGGCCAAACTCGACGGCTACGAACTGATCCTCGGCTCCTCCATCGACCCGCAGTTCGGTCCCGTGCTGCTGTTCGGTCTGGGCGGACAGTTGGTGGAAGTCTTCAAGGACCGCGCCCTGGGCATCCCGCCGCTGACCACCACTTTGGCCCGCCGTATGATGGAACAGACCCGCATCTACACCGCCCTCAAGGGCGTGCGCGGACGCGACCCCGTCGACCTGGCCGCGCTCGAACGCCTGCTGGTGCGCTTCTCGCAGTTGATTGCCGAACAGCGCTGGATCAAGGAACTGGACATCAACCCGCTGATGGCTTCGCCCGAGAAATTGCTGGCCCTCGACGCGCGCGTCCTGGTCTATGACAAGAACACCACCGAAGACCGCCTGCCCAAACTGGCCATCCGCGCCTATCCGATGAAATACGTTGGCAAGTGGACCGCCCGCGACAAGACCGAATACACCATCCGCCCGATCCTGCCCGAGGACGAGTCGCTGCTGGTCGACTTCCACAAGACGCTCTCCGAGCGTACGGTCTTCATGCGCTACCTGCAGCCGATGATGCTCCAGGACCGCGTGATGCACGAGCGCCTGTCGCGCATCTGCCACAGCGACTACGACCGCGAGATCACGCTGGTGGTCGAGGGCAAGAACAAGGAAGGCCAGCCCAGCATCCTGGGAGTGGGCCGCCTGAGCAAGATGCACGGCACGAACGAGGCCCGCTTCAGCGTGCTGATCAGCGACGCCTACCAGGGCATCGGCATCGGCGGCGAACTGCTGCGCCGCGCCGTGGACGTGGCCAAGGGCGAGAAGCTGCAAGCCATCAGCGCCACCGTCTCCGCCGACAACCAGCCCATGCGCAAACTGTTCGAGAAGGTCGGCTTCAAACTCGAGCCCGACAGCGGCGACAAGCTCTTCACCGCCCGCCTCGAACTGTAAGTCCCAAACAACCGAACTGCCCTGGGTTTACGCCCAGGGCAGTTTTTGATTCCACGCGCGCAGTTTGGGAGGGAATGTTCGCCTATGCGGCTTCTTCGGAGGGCGCATCCAGGGTGGTCATATCCCGCATCTCGGGGAAGAACCAGGCCACGGCCAGCACCACCAGGATGGTCCCGATGCCGCCAATCGCCACCGAGGGGACCGTCCCGAGCAGTTTGGCAACCGCGCCCGACTCGAAGGCGCCCATCTCGTTGGAGGTGCCGATGAAGATGCTGTTGACCGCCGAGGCGCGTCCGCGCATCTCGTCGGGGACGCGCGTGAGCATCAGGGTGTGACGGATGACCACGCTGATATTGTCCAGGCCGCCGAGCAGGACCAGCATCAGCAGCGAGAGCGGGAACCAGCGCGAGACGCCGAACACGATGGTGGCCAGGCCGAATCCCGCCACCGCCCATAGCAGGGTCCTGCCTGCCCGCTTCATGGGCGGCAAATGCGCCAACCCGAAGGCCATCAGGATCGCGCCGATGGACGGCGCAGCGCGCATCCAGGCCAGCCCGACAGGCCCGACCTTGAGGATATCGGTGGCGTAGACGGGCAGCAGCGCCACCGCCCCGCCGAACAGCACCGCGAACATATCCAGGGTGATGGCAGCCAGGATGACGCGCGTATCGCGGATGAAACGCCAGCCCTCGGCCAGCGACTCGAGCGTGGCGGCCTTGCGCGCCAGCGTCAACTCACGGCCTTTGATGAGCGAGATCAGCGCGATGAAGACAAAGGCCGCAAACGCGTCGAAGACGTAGATGATGGTCACCTTTCCCAGCCAGGCCGCGATCACCCCGCCCGCCATCGGGCCGAAGATGGCCGCAAACTGCCAGGCGCTGCTGCTCCAGGTGGCTGCGCTGGTGAACAGGTTCGGCGGGACGGTCTGCGGCAGGAGCGTGGAGGCGGCAGGGTCGTAGAAGGCGCGCGCAATGCCGATGCCCAGCAGGCAGGCGTAGATCCACAGGATCGGTCCCTGGGTATAGGACAGGTAGGCCAGCCCAAGCGAGCACAGGGCCAGCAGGGTCTGCATGATGAAGACGATGCGCTTACGGTTGTACTGGTCTGCGAGGTGGCCGCCGGGCAGGGATAACAATATGACGGGGACCACCTGCACCAGCCCCACCAGGCCGAGGGCGAAGGTGTCGCGCGTGCGCAGCCATAACTCCCAACCGATGGCAAAGGACAACATCTGCCCGCCAAAGGTGGTGATAAAGCGGCCGATGAACAGTAAACGGAAATCGCGATGCCGAAAGGCGGCATACGGGTCGCGGGAAGCGGATGAATTTTCCAAG
>CALLJA010000042.1 GCA_938008865.1 uncultured Anaerolineales bacterium | reverse complement strand
ACTATACAAATCCAGAAGTTCGGCGTTGGTCATGACCAAAGTGTATGCCTTTTTTTTTTTTTTTTTAAGGTGAGTTAATGATAGTAAATACAATAGCTCATGTTGTTATTAAGTGAGAATATATCTTTATGCATATATTGTTTCATGGATAGTTACAAATTTAAGAATTCGTAGGATATCCAGTGAAAATATTTGATTGTTGAGGCCGCTGTTCAGCATTCACCCTGCCAACTCCACCGCCGCGCGGAAGGTGTGGTAGGCGCTCAGCATCTCCCCCGCCTGGAAGCTGACCCGCGTCCCCTACCCGCTCCTCCCATAAAACTCGTCCCCAGCCCAAGCGGATATATGTCATAATTTGACATATATCCGCTTTATACTTTCGTTGTTAGGATGAGCCATGAGCAACGTCGCCACCCGCCTGATCACCCTGATCCTCCTGCTGCAAAACCAGCCCAACCAAAAGGCCAGCGAACTGGCCGAGCGGCTGGGGGTCTCGGTGCGCACCCTGCACCGCTATTTCGAGATGCTGGACGAGATGGGCATCCCCGTCTACGCCGAGCGCGGACCGTACGGCGGCTTCTCGCTGGTGCGCGGCTACAAGCTGCCGCCGCTGGTCTTCTCGATGGAAGAGGCGGTAGCCGTCTACATGGGCGCCAGCCTGATCCGCGAGGCGTGGGGCGAGCTCTACCGCGAGGCAGCCCAAAGCGCGCTGGCCAAGATCGAGAACCTGCTGCCCAACGACCAGCGCGCAGAGATCGCCTGGGCGCGCCGCTCCCTCGTCAGCACGGAATTGACCCGTCCCGACCTGGCCAGCCTGTCGCCCTTGATGGAACAACTGCGGACGGCGATCCACGAGCGGCGGCGCATCTCGGCTCTGTACCAGAACCAGGTCGACGCCAAACCCACCCGCCGCCGCATCGACCCGTACGCGCTGGTCTTTCGCGCGGGCTGGTGGTACCTGGTCGGCTATTGCCACCTGCGCGCGGCCCTGCGCACCTTCCGCGTGGACCGCATCCAGAAATCGAACCTGCTCGACACGACCTTCGAAGCGCCCGCCGATTTCGACATCCACGCCTACCTCGAGGATGAGTTCAAGAACCAGCCTATGATCCGCGCGCGACTGCGTTTCGCCCCAGAAGCCGCTGCCCTCGTGCAAGGCAGCTGCTCGACCTGGGACTCGGTCCACGAGAACGAAGACGGCAGCGCCGACGTGACCCTCTCCGCCCCCGACCTGCCCTGGCTGGCTTCCATGACCCTGAGCTTTGCGCATTGGGCCGTGGTACTCGAACCGCCCGAACTGAAAGAGACGGTCCGCGCCTGGGCGCAGGCCACCGCCCAACAATACGAAACATCCGCCTGACCCAAGGAGACTTGCATGCCCAAACCCCTCAACAAACAACAACTGCTCCAGGACGCCGAAGCCGAACGTACCGCGTTGGACGAATTCCTGGCGGGGCTGACGCCCGATCAACTGACCCAGGCAGGGGCGCTCGGCGACTGGTCCGCCAAGGATGTGATGGCGCACCTGCTCGAGTGGGAGGGCATGGTCCTGCGCTGGTACCAGGCCGGGACGAAGGGCCAGACGCCCGTCACCCCGTCCGAGGAATACAACTGGGGGCAGTTGCCGCAACTCAACCAGGCCCTCTACCTCAAGCACCACAACCGTCCGCTGGCGGAAGTGCAAAGGGAATATCAGGCCTCCTACAAAAAGGTCATGAAAACGCTGCGGGCCATCCCCGAAGCGGAGCTCTTCACACGCGGACAATACGCCTGGACCCGCAACAATCTGCTGGCGGCCTACTTCGCCTCCTGCACCAGCAGCCATTATCGCTGGGCCAGGACAGGTCTGCGCAAGGCCTTCAAGGCACAAAAGACAAAATAAGGAGCCCATATGAAAACGCTCGATCTCAAGAAAGAACTCAAAGCCTACTACCAACCCTCAGCCAAAAAACCTGCGATCCTCCAGGTGCCGCGCTTCCAATTCGCCATGATCGACGGCGCCATCGAGAAAGGCAGCGAGCCGGGCCTGTCACCCGACTTCGCGGAGGCCACCCAGGCGCTGTACGGCATCGCGTATACGCTCAAGTTCGCGCTCAAGAAACGCAAGCAGGACCCCATCGACTACCCGGTCATGGCACTGGAAGGATTATGGGGCGTGACGGACGGCCACTTCGACATCACCGTCAAGGACAACTGGTCCTACACCCTGATGATCCTGCAGCCCGAGGTCGTCACCGCCGACCTGTTCGCGGAAGCCGTCGAGCAGGTGAAGAAGAAAAAAGGCGATTCGCCTGCCCTGTCCAGGGTGCGGCTGGAGCAGTTCGAGGAAGGGCTGTGCGTGCAGGTCATGCACATCGGGCCCTACGCCACGGAGCCTGCCACCATCGAGTCGATGCGCGTCTTCGCTGCTGAGCAGGGCTACCGCGACCGCGTCGGCCCGAACGGCTTGCACCACGAGATCTACCTGGGCGACCCGCGCAAAGCTGACCCGGGCAAGTTGAAGACCGTGCTGCGGCATCCCATCGAGAAAGCGACCGCCCCATGAAAACCGATCTCGTTTTTCCCACCCTGATGATGGCCCCCTGCGGAATCACCTGCGCCGCCTGCTATGCCCATGTGCGCAGGAAGAAGCCCTGCCCGGGCTGCCGCAGCCTGGAGGCGGGCAGACCAGGTTATTGTGACCGCTGCAAGATCAAGGCCTGCGCCGTCAGCCGCGGGCTCGACCTGTGCTTCCAGTGTCCCAACTTTCCCTGCACCCTGGTCAAACATATCGACAAGCGCTATCGGACGAGTTACCAGACCAGCCTGATCGAGAACGGATTGCGCGCCCGCGCTGTGGGCGTGGAGCAACACCTGCGCGAGGAACAAGCCAAATGGACTTGCCCCGAGTGCGGCGGGACCATCTCCCTACATCACAAAACCTGTTCCGAGTGTGGAAGGAGTCTCGCTTGAACTGCTTTTACCACCCCGACCACCCCGCCGTTGGCTGCTGCAAACACTGTCAGCGCGGACTGTGCCCCGAATGCGCCATTCTCGTAGAGGATGTGCTGGCTTGCAAAGACCGCCACGAGGGGCAGGTCCGCGCGGAGCTGCAGTTGACGGCGCGCAGCCTGTTCCAGTCCCAGCGCATGGGCGCGGCCTACCTGCGCAATGCGGTCTTCTATGGCCTGGTGGGAATCCTGTTCGCGGGCTTCGGCTGGATGCAATTGCGCTTCCTCGGCTTGCAGGCGGTCTTCTTCATCCTGATCGGCGCATTCCTGCTGTATGCAGCCATTGCCAATTATCTGGAAAGCCGGAAGCACAAATAACCCAAGCTGCCACC
>CALLJA010000041.1 GCA_938008865.1 uncultured Anaerolineales bacterium | reverse complement strand
GCATTGGCCACGGCCCACGCCGATTGCGCGGACTGGTAGACGCTTTCTTCCAGTTTCTCGAAGCCTTCCCACTCGTCTTCCATGAATTCCTTCATCTCGGACGGCGTGTCCCACGAATAGACGTAGCTGAAGAATTCCTCGCGCTCACGCACGAAACAGCCGCGTGACTCGGCCTCCTGCATGGCGCGGGTGGCGGCTTCATCGTCCGCGATGGCGATGGGCAGGTCGGTCAGGCGGCCCACTTCCACGGTGGACGCGCCCGAGGCAACCTCCACGGGCCAGCGCGCTTCGAGCGGACGCAGGTCGATCAGCACGCCATCGGGGACGAGCACTCTTCGAATTTCATCCAGAGCATGGACCATGCTCTCATGTTCGATGCATCAGAGCGACCAGGCCAGAATGGCGATGTCGAATTTCTCGTGCGGGAAAGGCAGGTGGCGGGCGCTGGCTCCCGTCAGCGTGACACGCGATTCGAGCCGCACGGGACGGTCCGCGCGGGCCACACGCAGGGCGTCCAGGTCTGGGTCGAAGGCGGTGACGTGGCGGGCTGAGTCGGCGTACAGCCAGGTCAGCCGCCCCTCGCCGCAGCCGACTTCCAGCACGCGCTTGTCGCGAAAGTCGGCGAAACGGAGGAGGGCTTTGCGTTCGAGGCGCTGGGGGTCACGTTGGAGAGTCATAAATCCTACGAGACCTCGGAGGTCTTTAAGACCTCCGAGGTCTATTGCTATAGAACCGAATACAACACCTGCGGCGCTTTGCGCTCGACGAGGCGCTCGGCGGCCAGGGCCAGACGCAACAGCGTGGCCTCGTCCCACGGCTTGCCGATGGCCTGCATCCCAATGGGCAGGTCGCGCGAGGTATAGCCCGCGGGGAAGGAGATGGCGGGCAGACCCGTCAGGTTGGCGGCGGTGACGAAGCGCATGATCTCGACAGTGGTGGTCAGGTCGGAGTTGCCGTCGGGCAGGGCGTCGGCGGGGATGGCTGGGGCGGCCAGGCCCGTGGCGGGAGTCAGGATCACGTCCACGCTTTGGAAGGCATCCTTGAAGTGCTGGATCATGCGCGTGCGGATGCGCTGGGCGGTGACATAGTCGGTGGCGGTGAAGCGTCGCGCCAGCGCCAGGTTGAGGCGCACGTCCAGTCCGTGTTCGCGGTGATGATGCTGGTAGGTGGCGGACATGGCCTGGGCCATCTCGCTGGTGATGGTGATGGTATGCGCGACGCGGTTGGCTTCCAGGTTCGGGATGACGATCTCGCGTACCTCGCAGCCCAGCGCCTCGAACTGCTTGAGCAGGGCCATGCAGGTGCTGACCACTTCCGCTTCGGCATGGCGGAACCAGGGCCAGTACACGCCGATCTTCATGCCTTTCAGGTCGGAGTTCCAGCCTGTCAGCGTGGGATCGGGTTGCAGCAGGGAGGTCGGGTCTTTGGGGTCGGGGCCAGCGATCAGGGCGTAGGTCAGGGCTGCATCGGTGGCGGAGCCAGCCAACGGTCCGACGTGGGCGATGCTCCAATCGAGCGGGGCCGCGCCGAATTCGCTGACGCGCCCGTAGGTGGCTTTCAATCCCACCACGCCGCAGAACGAGGCGGGGATGCGGATCGAGCCGCCGCCGTCCGCGCCGATCGCCACGGGACACAATCCCGCCGCGACGGCTGCCGCCGAACCGCTGGAACTTCCACCCGTGAAGTGGCCCACGTTGTAGGGATTGCGCACCGTGCCATGATGCGGGTTGAGGCCAGTCACGTTGATGCCGATCTCGTGCATGTTGGCTTTGCCGATCAACAACGCGCCTGCCGCGCGCAGGCGCGCCACGACGGTGGCATCCTCCTGGGCGGGCGACTTGCCGAGGAAGGATGTGCCGACCGTGGTGGGATAGGGCGTCATGTCCAGCTCGTCCTTGACGGCCACAGGCACGCCGTCGAAGATGCCGAGAGGCTGGCCGTCCTTGAAGCGCTGGGTCGACTCGCGCGCCATGCGCATGACCTCCTCACGGTCCACGGCGATGACGGCGCGCAGCGGCGGGTTGGACGCGTTGCTGGCCTCGATGGCCTCCAGCACCTTTTTGGCGACTTCCTCAGGTGTGGTCTTGCCTGAGCGATAGGCTTCGGCGTACTCGTGGATACTGGCGAAGCGGAAGCCCTTGCCCTCGGAGGGTTGGGTCGGCCACTCGCGCTCGGGCACCGACGCCGCCTCGGTTTGCATCCGCCCCGTGTAATGGATGGGATAGTTTGTGGGCGCGTCCTCGAAGTTCTGCTTGCGCAGCCAGTTGACGCCCGCGCTCTCGAACAGGCTGGGCG
>CALLJA010000040.1 GCA_938008865.1 uncultured Anaerolineales bacterium | reverse complement strand
TCATGATCGTGCTGGGCACGCTGGCAGTCATCCAGCGTGAACGGCTGGTGCGCATCAGCGAACGCTTCAGCGATTGGAATGCGTAGAAAAGGAAACCATGAAAACCACAGACACCACCCAACGCGTGGTCAACGTCCTCAGTTATGGCATCCTGATCGCCATGACAGCCATGATTGCCTACTGGATCATCACCGACAGCCTCGAAGACATCGAGACCATCTTCATCGCCATCTTCCTCTCGGCGCTGATGGGGGCAAACATCGTGCTGTCTAACCGCGGGCGGGCGCGCCTGGCGGCCTGGCTGGTGATCGGGCTGCTGCTGGCCCTGAACGCCGCCAACATCATCTGGTACGGCATCGGCACCACCTCCACAGCGGCGCTGCTCATCCCCATTACGGCGGCCGTCATCGGGCTGGGCGCGCGCGAAGGCAGCCTCGTCACGCTCATTTCGCTTGTGGTCGTGTGGGGCACGGTCCTCGCCGCCGATGCGGGCCAGTTGACGACGGAGATCCCCTACCAGGTCTCCAACCTGACCTTCGATGCCCCCATGCTCACGATCCTGTTTGTCTTCATGGCATTTCTGACCGCTCAGGCCAAACGCTGACCTATCCCCACACGGCCTGCGCCAGCGCGGGCAGCGCCTCGCCCGATTTGCCCTGAAGGAAAAAATCGGCTTTGGGCGTAAGCGGCGTCGGCTCCAGGTTAACTTCGACCACCAGCGCGCCGCGGTTGTGGGCCGCAAATCCCAGTGCCGCGGCGGGCTGGACCAGGCCCGAAGTCCCGACAGAGAAGAAAACGTCGCAGCCTCGGGCAGATTCGACCGCCGCCTCCAGCGCGGACCTCGGCAGGGCCTCGCCAAACCAAACCACATCGGGCCTGAGCAGGCCCCCGCACCCTGCGCAGGTTGGCACGGATTCCGCGTCGTCGCCCCACTCCTCGGCGAAGGTCCCGCACTGCGAACAGCGCACGCGTTGGATGTTGCCGTGTAATTCGAGAATTGAATAATCCCTAAAGGTCTGTGAGACCTTTAGGGATTCCTGTTTAACGAACTCATGCAAGCCGTCCACGTTCTGGGTGATGAGCGTGAAGTTTGGCACGCGCTGCGCCATCGCGTGCAGGGCGTAATGTCCCGCATTGGGCCGCACCGACTTGACCGCCTCGCGCCGCCAGGCGTACCAGTCCCAGACCAGTTTTGGGTCACGTGCAAAAGCCTCTGGTGAGGCCAGGTCGGTCGGCTTGTACTGCGCCCACAGTCCTGTTTGGGCATCGCGGAAAGTGCGCAATCCACTCTCTTGCGAGACGCCCGCCCCCGTCAGCACGGCAAAGCGTTCGGCCCTCTGCAGGTATTGGATCAAGTCAGGGGCAAAATCCATGCGGAGATCACGGGCACTTCGAAAGGGTCAGGTAATCGCCGAAGATGGGCGAACGCGCGATCTCGCGGGCGTTGATGTCGGTGGAAACGATCTGGAACATCACCCAGGTGGGCTGGTCGTTATACACGCCCATTTCGGTGCCGTCGAGCAGGATCGTGTACGTGCCCCCGCCAACCGACTCCATCGAAAGGCCCTGGTTCCAGCCCGTGGACGCGCCCGTTTCGCGGTTGCGATACTTGAGGAAGATCACCACACTGAAGGTGTGGCCAGGGTCCGCCACCTGGACCGTGAGCGTGACGGCGTGCGGGTCGCACGCGCCCCAATAGAACAAGTCGGTGGACTGCTCGAAACTGATGTAGCCCGAACCTTCGAGCACGGACGTGGGCGTGACGGACGGCTTGAGCGGGATGAAGGTGGCCGTGGGCGGCGTGATGAACAGGATCTGGTCGGTGGGGACGGGCGTCTCGGTCGGCGTGTTGGTCGGTTTGGCCCCGATCAGCGTCGGCGTAAAGGTGAACGTGGGCGGGACGTCCGGTGTGAACGTGGCCGTGGGCGGCGGGGTGGTCACCTCGGTGGGCGGCGCGGGCGTAGCTGCGCCCGGCAGCGGCAGGGACGAGATCGAACACGCGAGCAGGAATACAGCAACGAACGAAAGGGGAAGGAGTTTTCTCATGGTCGCCTCGGGTTCGATTTTAACGCAAACCTTCGCGGCGCGGCCTGGCTTATTTTTCCTATCATGCTTTTGGAACGCTGGGATTCCGCGCGCGGGATGTTATAATTTTCATGAGGGGATTCAGTCGGCGCTTTGCCCATCGCGGCAAAGGAACATTCTTTCAACCCTGGAAAGGAGATTCGACATGGCAAACAAAGAGCAAGGTAAAGGCAAGGACAAAGACAAGAAAAAGAAGAAAAAGAAAGACGCGGACAAGAAGAAGTAGCCACTCCGCCCCGGGCGCAACCCGGGGCGGAGTTTCATTTCAGCAAACACATGTAGCGTACAAAAGACGCTCCGATCTTAGGCAGGGCGCCCCGCGCCGGGCCGGGTTCGGCCGCGCCAGATCCAACCCGCCAGAAAGAGCAGGCCGATCAGCGCGGGAATCCCCGCCATCATAACGTACACCGACCACTGAAAGCCGCGCGCAGCCGTCATATACCAGACCACCCAGCCAAGAAAGGCCAGTGCGCCGACCCATTCCCACTTCCACGCCAGGGCCAGGGTGACAGCCAGCAGGATGGAGGGGAGCAGGTGCATCAGCAGGGCCAGGACAGTCCCCCAGAAGCCGAGTCTCAACTCGAACACATCCAGGGCGAACAGGCTCACGAACAGGGTGAATAGGATGCCCGCAATGCGCGGGGTCCAGAACAGGGCCAGGCCGAGTTTTTTATGCATGGATACCTCCAATCCCATCCTAGCACGCGCGCAGAATTAAACAAGGGGCCCGCTTCCCAGTGGAAGCCCATTTTCGTTTATAATCCCGCCACTATGAAACTTTCAGTCATCATTCCCGTGTACAACGAAAAGAACAGCATCGAGGAGATTGTCAAACGTGTCCACGCCACAGGCCTGGCCGACGAGATCATCCTCGTGGATGACGGTTCGGTGGACGGCACGCGCGACATCCTGCCCAGCCTGGACGGCAAGAACGGCGTGCGCGTCATCCTGCACGAAAAGAACCAAGGCAAGGGCGGCGCCTTGCGCACAGGCATGAGCGCCGCCCAGGGCGAGATCATGCTGATCCAGGACGCCGACTTGGAGTACGACCCGCGCGATTACCCAATTCTGCTCAAGCCGTTGGACGAGGGCATCGCAGACGTGGTGTACGGGTCCCGTTTTCTGGGCGGACCGCGCCGAGTGGCGATGTTCTGGCACATGATCGCCAACTATATGCTGACCTTCATGACCAACATCCTGTACGACACCATCCTGACCGACATGGA
>CALLJA010000039.1 GCA_938008865.1 uncultured Anaerolineales bacterium | reverse complement strand
TTGGCGTAGGTCAGGTTGGTGCGGATGGTGTCGTGGAACAGGTACGTTTCCTGCGTCACCATGCCGATGGCGGCGGAGAGCGAGTCGAGGGTCACGTCGCGCAGGTCGTGGCCGTCGATGCGGATGGTGCCGCTGGTGGGGTCGTACAGGCGCGGGATGAGATACGTGACGGTAGTCTTGCCTGCGCCCGAGGGGCCGACCAACGCCACCAACTGTCCCGCGCGGGCCTGGAAGGAGATGCCCTCCAAAGCGGTGGTCCGCGCCTGCGAGACGGGACCCGCCTCCCCGTCGGCTGATTCCGTTTCCCCATCTTTTTTCTTCCCGTTGCTTTTCTCCGTTAAAGACATCACCGCGCGGACGTTATCCATGCTGCCGTAGCGCTTGACCTCGCTGAGCAGTTTGGTGTCGTCCACGTCATACTTGAAGGCCACATCCTCGAACGCCAGGTCGCCGCGCACGTCCCGCAGGACCAGTGCGTTCTCTTTCTCGGCAATGTCCTGCGGCAGGTCGATGACCTCGAAGACGCGCTCGAACGAGACCATGCTGGTGCTGAACTCGACGGGCGCGCCCGCCAATCCCTGCAAGGCACCGTAGAGTTGGCCGAGGTACGAGCCGAAAGCCACGATAGTGCCGACCGTAAAGCTGCCCTGGATGACGTACCAGCCGCCCAGGCCGTAGACCAGCGCCGTGCCCACCGCGCTGACCAGCCCAAGGATGACGAAGAAGGTCGAGCCGATGACCGCGCGTTTGACGCCGATATCGCGCACGCCCGCCGCGCGCTGGCGGAAGCGCGTTTCCTCCTCCCTGGCACGCCCGAACAGTTTGACCAGCAGCGCGCCGCCGATGTTGAGCGTCTCACTCATGTGCGCGTTCATCTGCGCGTTGAGGTCCATGCCCTCGCGGGCGATGTCGCGCAGCACCGTGCCCAGTTTTTGCGCCACGAGGATGAAGATGGGCAGGATGACCACGCTCAGCAGGGTCAACTTCCATTCCAGCGAGAGCATCACCGCCAGGATGGCGGCCGCCTCGATGACATTGGTCACAATGTTGACGATGGTATTGCTGATGGCGTTCTGCGCGCCGACCACGTCATTGTTGAGGCGCGACATCATCTCGCCGACCTTGGTGTTGGTGAAGAAGCGCAGCGACATGCGCTGCAAGCGCGCGAACAACGTCGAGCGCAGGTCGTAGATCACGCCCTCGCCCACAGCCGAGTTCAGTCGGCGCTGGACGACCGAGATGCCGCCGTTGAGGATCGGCAGAAACAATAATGCCAGCGCCAGCAAAACAAGCTGATTAACATTCTTCTGCGGCAGGACCGTGTCGATCAACATGCGGAAGATCAGCGGCGAGACCAGGCTCACGCCCGTCCCGAGCAGGATCGTCACCAGCATCCCGCCGATCTGCCCCCAGTATGGTCGGGCGTAATTCAGGACGCGCAGCAGCAATTCCTTCGTCACCTTGGGCTTCTGGTCGCCCGAACGCATATATTGAAACCAGGCTCCGTGCATAAAGTCATCTCCTCATCTTGGTATCGAGTAACTGGACTATACGCCCACCCGCGCAATCTTGCAACTCGAAAAACGGGCAGCACAGCCGTGT
>CALLJA010000038.1 GCA_938008865.1 uncultured Anaerolineales bacterium | reverse complement strand
TGGCGGGCTGGGCGTGGCGCGCAAATCCTGGGCCTTCCATCGCAAAGCCAACCTGTCGGGTCCTGTGCTGCAACGCGCGGGGCGGGTCTCGGCCTATGCGCTGGCCGTCTCGGAGGAGAACGCCAGCGGCGGCGAGATCGTCACCGCGCCGACTTGCGGTTCGTGCGGCATTGTCCCCGCCGTGCTGAAGTACCTGCACGAAGTGCTCGACTGCTCAGAGGATTCGATCCTGCGCGCGCTGGCCACGGCAGGGCTGATCGGCGACATCGCCAAGCATAACGCATCCATCTCGGGCGCGGAGGTCGGCTGCCAGGGCGAGGTGGGCGTGGCCTGCGCCATGGCGGCGGGCGCGGCAGCCCAATTGCTGGGCGGCACGGCCCGTCAGATCGAGTATGCCGCCGAGATGGGCCTCGAACATAACCTCGGCCTGACCTGCGACCCCGTCAACGGGTTGGTGCAGATCCCCTGCATCGAGCGCAATGCTTTTGCCGCAGCCCAGGCCCTGGCCTCCGCCGACTACGCGCTCTTCACCGACGGCAGTCACCGCATCTCGTATGATGACGTGGTGTCGGTCATGCGCGAGACAGGGCATGCCCTGCCTTCGCTCTACCGCGAAACCTCCACGGGCGGACTGGCCGCCGCCTATCAGCGCCGCCGCAACAAGAAACAGGCCGCTGCCAGCCTGTCCATGCCACCTGTTGAGCCGCCTGCGACCAATGGCGGATAAACTTCAACAGGCAACTGTCGTACACTATCCCTGTTCTCTCGGAGTCCAGAAGTTCCACTTCTGGACTTTGCCAATTGTCCACAAGTAGAACTTGTGGACTCCCTTTGATCGGAGTCCCTTATGCCTGAGATGCGCCTGTTGAAATGCCCTGCCTGCGGAGGTCCGCTCGAACCGCCGCGCGGCGAAGCCACCATGAAATGCACCTACTGCGGCAACGCGGTGGTCATCCCCGAAAGCCTACGCTCGGCCCCCGAAACGGTAGCCAGCCCTCAGGTCAGCATTTTCTCGGGCGTCGACCTGAACTCGATGGTCGGCTACGGCGCCCAGTGGAGCGAAGTCGTCCAGATGGCGCAGAGGGGCAACAAAGAGGAAGCCGTCAAGAAATACATGGCGTTGACAGGCAACAGCGAATCCTCGGCGCGCTACATGGTGGACAACCTCTCGGGCACTCAACTCTACGACACCATGACAGGCCAGGCCGTTCAACAGATCTACGCTCCGTACATGAACATGGCCGCCGAAACGGTCAAGACCACCACACGCTGGTCGCTATGGCTGGGATGCGGCATCACCGCTTTCGTGATGTGCATCATCCTGGTCACGGTCATCCCCACGTTGATCGGCGTCTTTGCCAGCATCTGGGCCTCTTTCCGATAAACCACCGTGCGGACCCTGACCCTCACGCTCGCCTCACTGATCCTGCTGACGGCCGCCTGCGTCCCGGCCCCCGCCCCGACGGTGGCCCCCGTGACCGAGACCGTTCCCCTCACCGAGACCTTTACCCCCGTCCCCAGCCCAACCCTGACCGATATCCCCACGTCGACGGCGACCGCCACCGAGGTTCCCACCTTCACCCCTTCCCCCATCCCGACGGTCGAAAGCCTCAAGGCCAGCGTCAGCGCGGATCTGCTGTCCTGCCGATACGGCCCGGGCTCAGAATATCTCTTCCTGTACGGGCTGCGCAAAGGCGCGAATATTCAACTGCTCGGGCGAACGAACGGCAATGACTGGCTGTATGTGGCGGGCAAGAATCCGTGCTGGGTCAAGGCCGAATTCCTCTCCATCGAAGGCGACTACCAGACCCTGCCCGTGGTCTACCCTGGTATCGCCAAACTCCCCAAGTCGCCGTATTACCCGCCGACCACCGTCCTTAGCGCCGTGCGGACAGGGAATTCCGTCACTGTCGAGTGGAGCGATGTGCCGCTGCGGGCGGGCGATGAGGAGGACGAGTCGATGCTGCATTACATCGTCGAGGTTTGGCACTGCGAGGGCGGACAGTATATCTTCAGCCCGCTGGCCACCAACGACCTGACGATCACCTTCGTGGATGAGCCTGGCTGCTCTCAACCCTCATTCGGTCGCATTTTCGTGCAGGAAAAACATGGCTTTGCGGGGCCGACCGAAATTCTGTGGCCGTAGCTTGCCCGACAAACCCAATTTTGAAAATCCCGCCTTTTGGCGGGGTTTTTATTTAGAAAATCAAGGTGCGCATTGACAAAATAAATATTTTGTTTTATAATCCAAAAAGATGAGTAAATAAAATTAAATAAATGAAAGCGCGATTATTAATAATATCAATTTCCAATCAATCCCATTTCGAGGCGCAAAATGAACACCAAGATCTCAGCCTACTCTGGCCTTCTCACCCTCCCAGCTTTCAGTCTACTACTGATTATTTTTTCCCTTCTGACCCCAGGTTACAACAATTTAGTCAACGCTGTCAGCGAGTTGGGGATTTCAGGCGCACCTCATGCGCTGGCATGGAATATGTTCGGATTTGTGTTCATCGGGCTGCTGGTCATTTTCTTTGCCAGAGGATTGTACGCAGGGCTGCGCCTGGGACCTGGAGCCGTCACTGTAGCATCTCTCGTGTTCCTCTCGGGTATTGGTTTCGCTGGGCTGGGATTTTTCCCCGCTGATCCGGGATTCCGCCCGTCGGCAGCAACCTCCCTGCATTTTACGATGGTCTCGGTCAACTATCTGCCCTTTATCATTTTCGCCTTCTTGTTCGCCCTTACGCAGAATAAGGATGTCTACTGGAGGCATTGGGGGGTCTTTTCCCTTGCAATGGGCGCCCTGGCTATCATGTCATTTTTTCTACCGCCCACCATCCCACCCGGAATAAGTCAGCGCATCGGTATGGGCACCTACTTTCTATGGATCATGGTCATGAGCTTTGCCCTATTACGCAAAACGGAAAGCGCCCAAGAGTAATTCTTCAAAAGTAACTTTTATCAAAAGGAGTTCGAACATGTCCGATATCGCCATTCAGGCCCACAAATTGGTCAAGCAGTTCCCTGCCCGC
>CALLJA010000037.1 GCA_938008865.1 uncultured Anaerolineales bacterium | reverse complement strand
AGAAATTTCAGGGGTGGTTTCGACTTGCATTTTTTCTCCATACCCGTAAAGGGCGTTACATTTTAGCATAAATTCAACCCGCCCCACCTTGACGTTTCGCAAGGTGGGGCGGGTGAAACAGCGTGAAGATCTTTCATCGCAAAGAAAAATTTTCGGAATCTCTGCAATGAGGCTCTAGGCCCCTGGCTTTAGTTTACTCGGAAATCGGGGGTAAAATCCTCGCTCTTCAAATTTTCGGATAACTTACCGCAATCCCAGCTCGGCTAGTTTCTCTTTCGTCGGCCAGCCCTGTGCGTCCCAGCCGCGCAGTTGGTAGAACTCGGGCAGCATCTTGTCGAGTTCCACCACACGGCCCTTGGCGGGACCATCGGGCAGCGGCTCATGCAACATGCGCGGCGGGAGCGTGTCCTCGGTGGAGCCCGCTTTCAGAATGAACATGCGCTCCAGGTTGTACACACGCTCGGCAGCCTGCATCACCTCTTCGGGAGTATAACCCGCACCCGTGGTGAAGTTCATCATCTCCGAGAGGCGCATCGGCCAGATCTTGCGCTCCTTGCTGAACACGTAACGGATGGCGACAAAGACGCACAGGCCCGAACTGTCGATCAACGCAAAGGAGTCTTCGAAATGCTTGACGAGTTCGGCCTTGCCCTCGGTCGAGAGCGGATTCTCCTTGACGGGCACGCCGAAAACCTCTTCGTAAGCCACGTCACCTTCCATGTGTGAAGCGCCCTTGTTGGAGGTGGCATACAGCAGGCCCATACCCTGCGACCCGCGCGGGTCGTAGCCGGGGAATTCCTGTTTGCGGGTGGTGACGGCGATCTCAGGATGGCCGTACTTCTCGCACAGGCGGTAACTGCCCATCGCCAGGTCGTCCCCGAAACCTTCGCGGTAAGCCATCTTCTTCAACATGGCGATCACGGCGTCGTGGTCGCCGAAGCGCAGCGGCATGCCGATCACTTCTTCGGAGATATACCCCTTCTCATACAGTTCCATCGCGGCGGCGATGGTCATGCCCGCCCCAATGGTGTCCATGCCGTATTCGTTGCACAGGTAATTAGACTTGACCAGCGCAGCCAGGTCGCTGACGCCGCAGCCCGTCCCCAGCGAGGAGATGGTCTCGTACTCGGGGCCTTCGCCCTTGCCCTTGTACGGTCCATCGGGCACCTCGGTCAGGCGGCCGCAGGAGAGCGGGCAGCGGTAACAGGGCGTATGGCGGATCAGGTACTGGTTCTTGAGCGCGTCGCCGTCAATCTTGTCGGTATGCTCGAAGGTACCCTGCAGGAAGTTGCGCGTGGGCAGGATGCCGAGCGTGTTCGTCACGACAGGCACATACGACGTACCGTAGATGCGCATGTTCGACCCTTTCTTGACGTCTGCACCCACATTTTTGGAGGTATCCACGCTGACGGCGCGCATGCCCTCGGGATCGTACAGGGGCGGATTCTTGTCCCCCAGCGCCACCACGGCTTTGAGGTTCTTGCTGCCCATCACCGCGCCCACGCCCGAGCGGGCTGCCGCGCGATGCTTGTCATTCATGATGGCCGCCATCAGGGCCAGGTTCTCGCCCGCAGGGCCGATGCAGGCCACGCGCGCCTCGTCGGAATGTTCGGCCTTGAGCAGGTCTGTGGTCTCGTGCGTGTCCTTGCCCCAAAGATGGCCCGCAGGGCGGAGTTCGACCTGATCCTCGTTGACAAGAAGGTAAACGGGGGCACTGGCCCTGCCCTCGAAGATGAACAGGTCGAAGCCTGTGCGCTTCATCCAGGTGGGGAATTCGCCGCCCGAATTGGAGTGAGCCACCGCACCCGTCAGCGGGGACTTGGTCACCACCATGTAACGGTTGCCCGTCGGCGCGGGGGTGGCGGTCAGCGGCCCCGTGGCGAAGATCAACTTATTCTCGGGGGCAAGCGGATCCACCAGCGGGTCGACTTCCTTCGATAGGTAGTGGATGGCCACCCCGCGCCCGCCGATGAAGTCGCGGCAGATTTGCGGGTCGATGTCCTCGACGGAGGTCGTCCGTGTGGTGAGGTTGATGCGCAGCAATTTTCCGTGCCAGCCGTACATGGGGACTCCTTGTGTAGTCTTCGCGCTGAGTGAAACCGAAGCGCGAGGGACGTGGAACATTATGATGTCTTGCAGTCATCCTTCTACTTCGCCGCAAAAAACGCGGCTCCGCTCAGGACGTAGAGAGCCTATCCTCCCGCAATGGCCGAGAAGGCAGTGACCGTGTCGCCCTCGGAGACGGGGGTGTTCAATTCCACGCTCAAGCCGTTGAGGACGATCACGCTGGTATCGTCGAGCGGCACGTCGAAGCGGGCGACGGCCTCGGCCACGGTCGTCCCGCGCGGGACTTCGAGTTCGATGGCGCTTCCGGGGGTTCCAGGGGGCAGCAGTTCCTTGTAATTGGCGAGAAGCCTAACGGTAATCCGCATGGGACGATTCTAGCACAGGCGCGCAATATATCTCAATAGGACGATAATCACCTGCGGCCTGGGTTACAATTCAGGCATTATTTTTCGGTATCGAAAGGGATTACAACTGCATGGAAAAATGGGCATTGATCACGGGCGCTTCGAGCGGCATCGGCGAGGAATTTGCGCGGCAACTGGCCGCCCAGGGCTATGACCTGTGCCTGACGGGTCGGCGGGCAGACCGCCTGGAGGCGGTGGCAGCCGAAGCGCGGGGCCAGCACGGGGTCCGCGCAGAGGTGGTGGCCGCCGACCTGGGCACGGACGCGGGTATGCGCCTGGTCGAAAAGTGGATCAGCACCCACTCGCCCATCGAGATGCTGGTCAACAACGCAGGCTTTGGCGTCCGCTCGCTGTTCATCGAGGGCGGACCCGATAAAACGGTCGAGATGATCGCAGTCCACAATATCGCCCCCGTGCGGCTGATCTGGGCCGCGCTGGCAGGTATGAAACAGGCGGGGCGCGGAGCCATCATCAACGTCTCTTCGCCCGCCGCCTGGGCCGCGCTGCCCGGCAACGGAAGTTACGCGGGCACCAAGGCCTTCCTGAATGCCTTTTCAGAATCGCTGGCGCGCGAGTTGGAAGGGACGGGTATCCGCGTGCAGGTGTTGCTGCCCGGCTTCACCTACAGCGACTTCCATAAGCGGCCCGCCTACGAGGGCGTGGATATTTATCGCTCGGTCCCGAAATTCATGTGGCAAACTTCAGAGTACGTGGCGCGCACTTCCCTCAGGTCGCTGAAACATGGCAGCCTATATTGCACGCCAGGTTTTTTCTATAAACTGCTGGTCTTTGCGGGCAGGTTGGGGTTTGCCAACCTCGTGCGCGGTTCACTGCTGACCCGCCTCGGGCGCGATAAAAGATAAGGCCATGAAACGACAACTGCCCTACCACGGCTCGTGTTTCGTGTGCGGACCCGACAACCCGCACGGCATCGGCCTGACCCTGTGGGTGGACGATGACGGCGTCATGACCTCGGATTTCACGCTGGGCGACGCCCAACAAGGACCCCCAGGCCATGCGCACGGCGGCGCCTCAGCCGCCATCCTCGACGAGGCGATGGGCCTGGTGGTGTGGGCGGCGGGCCTGAAAGTGGCGGCGGTCAATATCGAGATCAACTATCACAAGCCCGTGCCGCTCCATCAACCACTGACGCTCGAAGCACGCGTCACGGAGCATGATGGACGTAAAGCCTTCTCAACGGGCGAGATCCGCCTGCCCGATGGGACGGTGGCCGTCAGCGGGCGCGGAATCTATGTCAGCGCGCCGAAATTGTTCGAGCGGGTCAAGCCGATTAAACGAGAGGCGTCCGCATAAAGGCTGGCGCGGAACCAATAACCATCGTCTTGCGTCTCAAGAAAATGGAGAACCTCATGAACCGAACCCTGCTTCTTATCCCCTTCCTGGCCCTGCTGCTGGCGGCCTGCACGCCCGCCACAGCCTACCCGAACGACGGCTATCCGTCCGCAGACCAGCCCGTCGCCAGCGACGATGCCGCCGCGCCAGGCCAGGCCAGTTACCTGCCCCAGCCCTCCGACAGCAGCCTGGTGCGCGCCGAAGCCTTCCTCGCTTCGTCCGACCTGCTCACGCTGGAGAGTTCCCCGCTGCAATTCAGCCTGACTCTCAAAGGCAGCCTGCCGACTCCCTGCCATCAGTTGCGCGTGGACGTCGGCCAGCCTGACGCCCAGAACAAGGTCAACGTGGACGTGTACGCGGTTGCCAAGCCCGACCGCGTCTGCGCCCAGGTGCTCCAGCCTTTCGAGATCAACGTGCCGTTGGGAAGTTTTGCCGCGGGCCACTACTTCCTGCTGGTGAATGGAACCCAGGCCGCCGAATTCGACTCGTAACCCCGCCAGGGGCGGACGGTGCTCGGCCCGCCCCTACTCGATCTTGCTGACCTTCCCCAGCCTGGCATTCGTCAATTTGACCAGGTCCTCCACCCGCAGGTGGATATCCAGTCCGCGCTGACCGCCCGAGATGTAGATGCGCTCATAGGCCTGCGCGGCGGAATCGACCACCACCTGGAAGCCCTTGTTGATCAGTGCCAGCGGGGAGATGCCGCCCGCCTGGAGGCCCGTCAATTGCTCGGCCTCGCGCTCGGTCGGCAGGTGGACCTTCTTCTCGCCGAGGAAAGCCGCCAGCAATTTCAGGTCCACGGCAGCGGGACCAGGCACCGCCACCAGCAGCGGCTTTTTGGGCTTGTCGCGCAGGATGACGATGGTCTTGAAGACCTGTTCGGGCGGAACGTTCATCAATTGCGCCACTTCCAGCGCCCCCATTTTCTCGGCGGGAAATTCATGCGTTTCGTAAGAAATCTTGCGCGAATCGAGCAGGCGGGTCACGTTATTGATTACAGACATCTTGACATCCATGCTATACTATTTTTGGCAATTTTATCCCATTCCACGGAGGACACGATGGTTACGAAGGAATTTCTGGCTGAGTTCGAACTTTTCAAGGGGATTTCCGAGCCGATCCTGCACGAGATCGCAGGGATTTGCAGGGAGATCAGCGTAAAACAGGATGATGTGGTCTTTCGCGAAGGCGAAAAAGCGGACCTGCTGCACCTGCTCGTCAAGGGCAGCATCGCCCTGCGAGTCAAACTGACCTCGCGGCCTGAATCTGTGACCGTGAGCATCGTTGCCCGTCCGCACCAGACCCTCGGCTGGTCGGGCGTAGTGCGTCCATTCCACTACACCGCCACCGCCTACTGCGAGGAAGACAGCCAGTTGATCGCCATCCCCGCTGAAGGCTTCCTCGCCGTCCTCGACAAACACCCCGAGGCTGGCTACAAGATCATGCTGCGCATCACCGAGATCATCTCGGACCGCCTGCGTAACAGCCGACAGGCGCTTTTGAAAAC
Source organism: uncultured Anaerolineales bacterium (assembly GCA_938008865.1). Classification (GTDB taxonomy): domain Bacteria; phylum Chloroflexota; class Anaerolineae; order Anaerolineales; family Villigracilaceae; genus JACPVF01. The sequence continues at coordinate 3,344 of CALLJA010000037.1, read as the reverse complement.
CATGTGAGGTGAAATATGTCCCCCAGCCAGGAAGAGGAGCGGCTCAGGCGTCTGCGTGAGCGCCAGTTGAGCGACCGCGACCCGCTGGTGCATCAACGCAGGGTCCAGCGCACCACCGCCGTCCGCACCCGCAAGGCCATCGGGGCCTTTTCGTTCAAGGAAAGCCTGAACGCCATCCCCAGGGTCTGGGTCGGGGCCTTCGTTGGGCTGCTCCTGGGGCTGGCAGTGCTCCTCATCCTGCCGATGTTGTGGCCCTCGCCCTTGGCCCTGCTGGTCGGGATCCTGGCCGCCATAATCTTCATGATCTTCGGCGTCATCACAGGCAACGCATTCGACCTGCGCAACAACATCAAGAAAGACCTGTAGGTGAATCTGCGGAGCGGAACGGCATTCCGCCCCGCCATGCGTAGTACAATACGCAGATGAAAACCTCCACCGCCGCGATTCCCCTCGAAAGACTGCTCGAACAACTGCCCGACACCTACAGCCTCGCTGACCGTGAACTGGTCCAGCGCGCGTATCGGGTGGCGGAGGAAGCCCATCGCGAACAGAAGCGCGCCTCGGGCGAACCATACATCAATCACTGCCTGGCCGTGGCCAGCATCCTGGCCGAAATGCGCGTCCCGCCCGAAGTCATCGCGGCGGGACTTTTGCACGACACCGTCGAAGACACCCCCATCACGCTGGACGACATCCGCCGCGACTTCGGCGACACGATCTCGGTGCTGGTGGACGGCGTGACCAAACTGACCAACCTGCCGCGCGTCTCACGCGGCGACCAGCATGCCGAGAACGGCAACGCCAAGGAGGAAGAGAACGCTCCGCAGCCCGCCGTCCTGGGCCGCCGCGCCGACATGGTCTCCGAGACCCTGCGCAAGACCTTTCTCGCCATGGGCGACGACGTGCGCGTGGTGCTGATCAAACTGGCCGACCGCCTGCACAACATGCGCACCCTCGGCTATATGCCAGAACACAAGCGCAAACGTATCGCCCAAGAGACGCTCGACATCTTCGCGCCGCTCACCAACCGCCTGGGCATCTGGCAGATCAAGTGGGAATTGGAAGACCTGGCCTTCCGCTACGTCAATCCCGAAAAATACAAAGAGATCGCCGAACAACTGGCCCAGCGCCGCCCCGACCGCGAAGCACAGATCGAAGCCATCAAGGACAACCTGGTCAAATTGTTGGCGCACAACAACATCAAGACCGAGATCAGCGGCCGCCCCAAACACATCTACTCCATCTACAAAAAAATGGCCAAGAAGGGCAAGCCTTTCGACCTGGTGCGCGACGTGCGCGCCGTGCGCCTGATCGTGCCTGACGTCCCCTCCTGCTACGCCGCCTTGGGCGTGATTCACACCCACTGGCGGCCCATCCCCGGCGAGTTCGACGACTACATCGCCGCCCCCAAGGACAACTTCTACCAGTCGCTGCACACGGCCGTCATCTACGATGACAGGCGCCCGCTCGAAGTGCAGATCCGCACGGCTGAGATGCACCAGAGCGCGGAGTACGGCATCGCCGCCCACTGGCGCTACAAGGAAGGCACCAAACAGGCTGACAAGCACTTCGAGCAGCGCATCAACTGGCTGCGCAACATGATGGAATGGCGCTCGGACGTGAAGGACGCCGCCGAATTCGTCGAGTCGATGCGCACCGATGTTTTCCAGGACCGCGTATATGTCTTCACCCCGCGCGGCGATATCATCGACCTGCCCGCAGGCTCCACGCCGATCGACTTCGCCTACCACGTCCACACCGACATCGGACACCGCTGCCGCGGCGCGCGCATCAACGGCAAGCTGGTCCCGTTATATCAGGAGCTAAAGACGGGTGACCAGATCGAGATCCTGACCGCCAAACGGGGCGGCCCCAGCCGCGACTGGCTGAACGCCAACCTGGGGCTGGTCAAGACCCAGCGCGCCAAGTCCAAGATCCGCGTATGGTTCAAGAAACAGGAAGACGAGCAGAACCTGGCCCAGGGCCGCGACTCGCTCGAACGCGAGTTGACGCGCCTTGGCATCCATGAGATTAACTTCGAGAAGATGGCCCGTTCGCTTGGCTTCAAGGTCCCTGACGAGATGTTCATCTCGCTCGGCACGGGCGACCTTTCGGTCAGCAGGGTCATCAAGGAGTTCTCGGAAGAGGTCGAGATCGCCGACATCCTCTCGGCCACTGGGACCGCCAGCGAGGCCACCTCCACCGACGCTGTGGAAGTGGTGGGCCTCAAGGGCCTGCTTTCCTCGATGGCGCGCTGCTGCAACCCCACGCCAGGCGACCAGATCGTAGGCTACATCACACGCGGACGCGGCGCCACCATCCACCGCCAGGATTGCCCCAATATCCTGCGGCTGAAGGACCGCGAACGCCTGCTGCAAGTGGACTGGGGCCGCTCCGAGCGGACCTATCCCGTGCCTGTCTCGATCAAGGCCTACGACCGCCAGGGCCTGATGGGCGACATCTCCAACCTGCTGGATACCGAAAACGTCAACATCGTGGATGTGACCGTCAAGGTCAACCGCAGCCTGGCCGACCTGCACCTGATCGTGGAGGTGCGCGACCTGGCCCAACTCAGCCGCATCCTGACCCGCATCGAAAATCTGCCGAACGTGCTCGAAGCGCAAAGGACGAATCCAGGATAAAAAAACAAAGACACCCTTCATGCTGAAGGGTGTCTTTGTTTTTCGTTTTTTACGGAAGACTGAACACTTTTACCAAGAAAACCGCCATTTGGGCTCTGGTAACCACGCTCCCTGGGCAGTAGTTGTTATTGCCACATCCGCCAGTAACTTGCTCAGATGCCAATTGCTCGATCCATTTTGCGGCCCAATGACTGGACGGCACATCCTTAAACATGGTGCCACTGGCATTTGGCGGGATATAACCCGCGCCATATTTTCCGCGCAGGAGGAAGATCGCCATCTGATCGCGCGTCACCGCCAAATTGGGACAATAATTCCCATCCCCACAGCCGCCAGTAATTCCTTCGTTTGCCAGTTGTTCGATCCAGGCCGCAGCCCAATAGTTGGCAGGAATATCCTTGAATTTATCCCCTTTCGCCGCTGGCGGGGTGTAACTCGATCCGTGGATGCCACGCAGGATGAAGACCGCCATTTGGGCGCGGTTTACACTAGCTTCAGGGCAGAACTGCAAGGGCGTCGTCGAGCAGCCGCCCGTGACGTTGGCGTGGGCCAGGTGCTCGATGTATGGCCAGGCCCAATGGGTGGACGGCACGTCATTAAAGGTGAAGTCGGTCAATGTCATATCGTCCAGGTTGAAGTTGGTAATCTGCCCATAGGACAGGGATGTTATCTTTAGCTGATGCACGGCATCGTTGGCAAATT
>CALLJA010000036.1 GCA_938008865.1 uncultured Anaerolineales bacterium | reverse complement strand
GACCCGCAGCGCTTCCGCCGGGCTGCACGTGCCCAGGCCGAATCCACGCTGGGACTCGATACGATGGTGGACAAATATCTGGAGGCTCTGCTGCATGACTGACCGAGACGCGCGCAATGACGCGCGCAGCTACGACCTGCTCTGGCTCAGCCTGGCGCTTCTGCCGCTGGTGGGCCTTTCGTTCCTGATGGAGATCCCCGCGCAGGATTATTGGTGGTACCTGCGCCTTGGGCAGGACATCCTCAAGAACGGCGGAACGGTCCCCGCCGTGGACCTGATGAGTTGGACCCGCGCGGGACAGCCCATCTTTTATCAGCAATGGCTGGCGGGGCTCATCTTCTGGCTGGTCTACGCCCTAGGCGGCGCCGGGCTGACCTTCCTGCTGCGTGGCCTGTTGCTGGCCCTGGCCTACGGCCTGGCCTGGCGCATGATCCGCGAAGCCTCGGGGCCGCGCCTGGCAACCATCCTCACACTGCTGCTCGGGCTGGCAAGTTCCAATAACTGGGTCATGCGTCCGCAGTTGTTCGTTTACCCGCTGTTCGTGGCCTGTCTGTGGGTCTTGTATCGCTGGCAAAACGGACAGAACAAAACACTCTGGCTGTTGCCTGCCGCCACGCTGCTGTGGGTCAACCTGCACGGGTCATTCATCCTGCCGTTGGTATTGGCGGGCGCGGCTCTGGCCTTTGGGTCGGGCGCGCGCAAGCCGCTGGCTTTCTCCTTTGCCGCCATGCTGATCGCCACGCTGCTCAATCCTCATGGTTTCAGAGTATGGGGCTATCTGCTCTTCATCCTGCAATCGCCCTCCGACCAACTCTTCAGCGCGGAATGGGCCCCGCCCAGCAACCTGGGCTGGCAGATGAACCTCTTCTTCGGCTGGCTGCTGCTTTTCCCCGCATTGGTTGCCTTCTCGCCGCGAAAACTGTCCCGCCTGGAATGGGTCTGGTTCCTGGGATTCGGCTGGCTGGCGCTCTCGGGAACGCGTTACGTCATCTGGTTCCTGTTCCTGCTGGCGATTTTCAGCGCGGACCTGCTGGCCGAGTGGACCAATCGCCTCCTCGACCGTCCTGTCGAGAAGATCAATGCTCGCCTCAATGTTGCGCTGGCACAATTGGTCCTGCTGCTTTCGCTGCTCTTCCTGCCCGGCCTGCGCGATAGCTGGTGGGAGTCGGCCCCGCCGCTCTACGAACAGACCACCACCCCCGCCGCCGCCGTCACCTGGCTCAAGGCTCACCCTGACCTGCGTGGCAACCTGTGGAACGACTACGCCTTTGGTTCCTATCTCGATTTTGCGCTGCCTTCACGCCCGGTCTCCATCGACACGCGCATGTATAGTTATCCGCCGGAGAAGTGGAGCCAGTATGTCAGCGTCAGCAATGCCGAACCTGGCTGGGAATTCATCCTCGCGCGGGCGGATGTCAACCTGTTGCTGCTGTCCACGGCCTCCCAGGCTCCGCTGATCGAGGCCGTGTCCGCTTCGAACGAGTGGTGCGAGCAATACCACGACCCGTACGCGGTCATCTTTGCGCGCTGCGCCTTCCTGCCATGAACCGTTTCCCCTGCCGCCTGGCCCTGCAACAACGCGTCCTGCCCAGTTACCGCGTCCCGTTCTTCGACCTGCTGGCCGAAGCCTGTGACGGCGGCTTGACTCTGTTTGCAGGTCAGCCACGCTCTGCGGAAAGCATCACCAGCGGAGAGCCGCGCGTCGCGCAGCTTACGTCCGCGCAAAACATCCATCTCCTTTCTGGTTCGCTCTATCTTTGTTATCAACGCGGATTCATCGATTGGCTGGAAAAGGCCAATCCAGACGCGCTGATCGTGGAGGCCAACCCGCGTTATCTCGCCACGCCCGCCGCGGTGAAGTGGATGCGTCAGCGTGGACGCCCGATCCTCGGTTGGGGACTCGGCTCCCCGTCTCTTTCTGGACCGTGGAGCGGATTCCGCCAAACGCGCCGACTCGCCTTCCTGCGCCAGTTCGACGGCTTGCTGGCCTACAGTCAGCGCGGCGCGGATGAGTACGCCGCCCTCGGCTTTCCGCGCGAGAAAATCTTCGTTGCCCACAACTCTGTCTCCCCATGCCCCAACCAACCTCCCTCACGGTCCACGGTCCACCGTCCGCCGTCCCTGCTTTTCGTTGGCCGCTTACAATCCCGAAAACGTGTTGACTTATTGCTCCGTGCCTGCGCCCAACTCGACCCGCAACCGCGCCTCGTCATTGTCGGAGATGGACCCGAGCGTGCCGCGCTTGAAGCGTTGGCGCGCGAGGTGTATCCGTCTGCACAGTTTGTCGGAGCCAAACATGGGGATGAGTTGAAACCCTATTTCGCGGAAGCCGACCTGTTTGTCCTGCCAGGCACAGGCGGACTGGCCGTCCAGGAGGCGATGAGTCACGGGCTGCCCGTCATCGTCGCGCAAGGCGACGGCACGCAGGATGACCTGGTCCGCGCGGGCAATGGCTGGCAGATTCCGCCTGACGATTTCAATGCCTTGCTCGCCACGTTGCGTGGTGCGCTCTCCGA
>CALLJA010000035.1 GCA_938008865.1 uncultured Anaerolineales bacterium | reverse complement strand
TGTGATAAAATACCGCCCGTTGCTCAAAGGACGCCTTGGGGGAGCACGTATGCCTTTGAAATTCTATTTGCGTTGGAGAACAACTTATGCCAAGAAGGAGTCTCGCTCGTCTCTATCGGGACGAGTTCTCTGGATATTCGCCTGCCAAGTTTCAGCAGGACCTGCTCGCAGGCCTGACGGTCGCCGCGGTGGCCCTGCCGCTGGCGCTGGCCTTCGGGGTCGCCTCGGGGGCATCCGCGGCCGCGGGGCTGGTCACCGCCATTCTGGCGGGCATCGTCATCGGCCTGCTTTCGGGCGCGCCGTACCAGATCAGCGGGCCGACAGGCGCCATGTCTGCGGTGTTGATCGTGCTGGTGCAGCGCTACGGCTTGGAAGGCGTCTGGGCGGCGGGCCTGCTCTCGGGCCTGTTCCTGCTCATCATCGGTTTGCTGCGTCTGGGACGGTTCATCGCCTTCATCCCCTCGGCCGTCATCAGCGGCTTCACCTCAGGCATCGCGCTGATCATCTTCATCGGTCAGATCGACAACTTCCTCGGGGTCGAGACCGCGGGCGCCGAGACCGCCGCGCTCAAACTGCTCGGCTATTTCAAAGGCGGATTTATCCCTGACGGACGAACCGTTCTGCTCGGCGGAATCGTGGCGCTGACCATGCTGCTCTGGCCCGCCAAATGGAATACGCGCTTCCCGTCCTCGCTCTTGGGCATCATCCTTGCCACCGCCCTCAACTGGATTTTGGGCTGGTCCACGCCCATGATCGGCGCCATCCCCCAGACCCTGTTCCTCGACCAGCGCCTGAGCCTGGCCAACCTCCCCTGGAGTCACCTCTCCGAGCTGCTGGCCCCCGCGCTGACCATCACCGCGTTGGGCGCGGTTGAGTCGCTGTTGTGCGGGGCGGTGGCCTCCAACATGACGGGCATCCGCCTGCAGGCCAACCAGGAATTGATCGGGCAGGGCATCGGCAACCTGCTGATTCCCTTCTTCGGCGGTGTGCCTGCCACGGCGGCCATCGCGCGCACCAGCGTGGGCATCAAATCAGGCGGACAGACCCGCCTGGTGAGCATCGTCCACGCGCTGGGATTGCTGCTTTCGATGTTCCTGCTCGGCTCGGTCATGGCGCGCATCCCGCTGGCGGCGCTGGCGGGCGTACTGATGGTCACCGCCGTCCGCATGAACGAGTGGAGCGCGATTCGGTTCATGTTCGGCAAACGCTTCAAGACCGACATGATCGCCTTCACCATCACCATGCTGGCCACCATCACCCTCGACCTGACCCAGGCCATCCTGATCGGTTCCTTCGTGGCGGCGGCGGTCTTCCTCAACAAGATTGCGGGCATCGACATCGCCGTCCAGGAAGTGGATGTGGACAAGCTGCGCCAGAAGGGCATCGAAACGGCGGGCACCTGCCGTCACGTACGCGTGGCCTTTCTCACGGGTCCACTCTTCTTTGCTGCCACGGGACAGTTCAACGAGGCCTTCCAGAACCTGGGCGATACCCACGCGCTGATCCTCTCGATGCGCGGCGTGCCGCTGGTCGACTCGGCGGGGCTGGAGGCCATCCACCGCCTGTACGAGCAACTGCACAAACAGGGCGGCACGCTCATGTTTGCGGGCGTCCACGACAACGCGCGCGCCATGATGGAGCGCGGCGGCCTGGTGGAGGCCATCGGCGCGGAGAATTTCTTCTGGTCCAGCGACCAGGCCATCGTCGAGGCCGAGCGGCGGGGGTGCAAGTTCTGTTGAGTTGCGATGGAGTCCAGAAGCTCTGCTTCGGGACTCCATCCGCAAGTAGAACTTGCGGACTCCGTGAATCAAAAAAAGCAGACGCAGTAACCTGCGTCGGCTTTTGGTTTTGCTTAAGGGAGCGGAGCC
>CALLJA010000034.1 GCA_938008865.1 uncultured Anaerolineales bacterium | reverse complement strand
TCTCCAATTGGTTTGCATTTGCCGCCCCTGCCTACACCCCGCTCTTGTGGCTGATTGGCATCGGGTTGATCGGAAACCGCCTGTTCTTTTCCATTCCCTATCAGCCGTGGATTTACTTCAGTGGGTCACTGCTTTTCATAATAGTCCACGTCTGGCATACCACCCTGGTTTACAAACAAGTCACGCCTCAGGCATGACTTGTTTCATATTCGAACACCTCTCCAAACGCGCGGGCCACTTCCTGCTTGACGCGCTCCATCGTCGGCACGGGGAAGAGCAGGTCTTCGAGCGAGACGACAGGTTCACCCGCCAACCCGCAGGCGATGATGCCGTCCCAATAGGTCATGTCGGGATTCACGTTCAGCGCGAAGCCGTGACGGGTCACGCCGCGCGCGTCCACTTTGACGCCGATGGCGGCCAGCTTGGCAGGCTTCTCACGATCCTCGGGTCGACAGCGCCGCGTAGCGCAGCGCGAGTACGCATCCGCCTGGATCCACACCCCCGTCTTGCCTGCGCGTTGACCTGCTCCCACGCCCAAACGCGCCAGCGCTGTGATGAGCGTCTCTTCCAGTTTTCGCACGTAACCAACGTAGTCCGCATCGGGAATACGGCTTTGAACCGCGAAGCCGCGAAGGTCGCGAAGATTTTCAGTTTCTTCTAGAGATTCATCCCTCCTCGCGCCCTTCCTTTCTTCGCGATGAATCGGCGTTAAAGGCAAAAGCGGATAGCCCACCAACTGTCCCGGCCCGTGATAGGTCACATCGCCGCCGCGATCCACCCAATGGACCGTCACGCCGCGCGCCTTCAACTGCTCCTCGCCCCACAGCAGATTCTCCGCCTGGCCCCTGCGCCCGAACGTGTATACGTGCGGATGCTCCAGCAACAACAACGTCGGCGGACGCTTGCCCAGGGCAATGTCCGCCGCGTAGTCATCCTGTAATTTCCAGGCTGTTTCGTATTCGATCAAACCAAGGTCGATGACATCCAGTTTCATACCATTAAATCCGTAGGGGCGGGGTAACCCCGCCCCTACTACACAATCATCCAAAAATTCTGCGATACAGATCCGATTCCAGTAACCCGTTCGGGTCACAGCGCTTCTTCAATTTCTTAAATTTCTCCACGGTCTCTTCGCCGTAGAACTTGAGCGTGGTCTCGGCTGTCGTCTCGCTGTTCTTGACGAAGTAGAACCGTCCGCCGTGGGCCAGCACGATCTTGTCATACTCCTGCAGCATCGCGGACAGGCGTTTGCGGTTGCCGTCCGTGACCTTGAAGTCCTGCGCCAGCGAGAAGCCATCATTGGCGTGGGTCAGCAGGAATTTGTCGGGGCGGTGACGCTTGGTCACGCCGAGGTAGGAGGGCAGACCCATTTTGACGGAGAGATTCAGCATCTCGGTCCAGGCCTGGAGCGCCGTCTCCTTGGGCAGGAACGACTGGTATTCGATCAGTCCGCCGCGCCCATAGGAACGTTCGAAATCGGGCACGTAATCCAGCAGGAAGTGGAAGGCGGCATGGCTCTGGCGGAAGGTGTGCGTGCGCAGGGAGGTGATGTATTTGGCGTGGTTCACACCCCACCAGCCCACGTTGTTCACGAAGGGCGTCATGAAATAATGCAGCCAGGCCTTGGGCATCACGCCGAACAGACGGCTGGGCAGGTTTTGATAAGAAAGCTGAAGGGTCTTCTTCGGCTCGGGGTCTTCGCCCTCGTGCAGATAATTGGCCGCATGGACCTGTCCGTGGCCGACGGTGATGCAGTCGAGCCAGCCGACGATGTAATCATAATTGGGCGCGCCGTCTTCGATCTGTTGCAATTGTTCCTTGAGCGTGCGCGACGGCATGGCATGCACTTCCAGCAGTCCCGACTCGACCTTCTTCATCTGCAGCGTGACCGAGGTGAAGATGCCCAACATGCCGTAGCCGCCGATCATCGAGTAGAACAGGTCGGCGTTCTTTTCGGGCGAACAGGTCACTTCCGCGCCGGTCGGAAGCAAAGCCGTAAACTCGACCACGTGCTCGCCAATGGGGCCCACGCGATAGTTATTCTTGCCGTGGACGTTGGCTGCCAGGCAGCCTCCCAGCGTGGTGGTCATGGTGCCCGAGACGACCGGCGGCCACCAACCATCGGGCAGCACCTTCTGCCACAACTGGCTGAGCGTGACGCCAGGCTCCCCACGGACGAGACCCGTGGCTGGGTCCCATTCGAGGATGCGATTCATCCCCGTCAGGTCCATCACGATCCCGCCGCCGTTGAGCGAGGCGTCGTTGTAGCTGCGTCCCGCGCCGCGCGCGGTGACGGTCAGTCCCTGCTTCTTGGCAAGTTGAAAGACATCATGGATGTCGTCGTTGGTCTTCGGTTGAAGACGATAGCAGGCAGTCTTGAGTGAATGCCCAAAGTTTTCGAGCTGGGTGAAGGTGTTGTTCATATTAAGTCTTCTTTTTTTCTTTTTTTAAATAAGTCCCTAAGGGTTTTGAAAACCCTTAGGGACTATTTTTAGAATGACATGCGGCGGAAGATCACTGATGGAATGTGGCGGATGACCAGCATGATCCAGCGCCACAGCCCCGAAACGTAGACGACCTGTCTGCGCTTGCGGATGGCGCGGGCAATCTCGCCTGCAGCCTGCTCGGGCGTGACCGCAAACATGGGACGCGGCGCCCCGGGCAAGGTCAGCATTTCGGTCTTGACCATACCGGGTTTGACGGTAATGACATTGACGCCGTGGCGGCTCAAGCGGTTGCGCAGCGCTTCGAGGTAGGTGGTCAGCCCAGCCTTGGACGTGTTGTAGCCTGGGTTCCCGATGCGGCCGCGGTCGCCCGCCACCGACGAGATGCCCACGATCTGCCCGCTTTTGGCATTCTGGAACATGGGCGCGACCTGACTCATCCAGGCCATCGCGCCGAGCAGGTTGACCTCGACCATTTTACGATCCTGCTCGAAATTGTATTCGTCCAAAGCGGGGAAGTGGATCACGCCCGCCACGTACACGAACAAGTCCAGCCCGCCCAAATCCGCCACGATACGGCGCAATGTAACTGGAACGGATTCGTAACTGGTAACGTCATGCTCATACGGGACGGCTTCATAGCCGTCGGCGCGAAGCCCTACGCAGACCTTGTTCAACAATTCCGCGTTACGGTCAAGCAGGGCCAGGGTGTAGCCCGCTTGCGCCAGTTCTTTGGCCAGGGCCGCGCCGATGCCCTGTGAAGCGCCGATCAGGATCGCCCGCCGGCGGGGGCGGAGCGGGGTGGCACGGGCGGGTTTTGAAGTGTCAGACACGGGGATTCTCCGTCGAAATTGAGTGCGATGGCCGCATCGAAAGGGAGGCAGCCCCCTTTGCCCATCCAAAAACTGTACGTTCGATGCGGCAAGCGGTGTGTTCATTTTAACACAATCTATTTTTTTCTTCGGATTTATAATGGTTTATCCATCGGATTTATCCGATTGGGACAAGCGTACGATTGTGTACGCGCCCTCTTCTTATTATTCTTGAGAGCAAAATGGGAACAAACAATCACAGGGCAGCAGTGTTGGCGCAGGCCCGGCGGATCGTCATGGAAGATGGGCGGCTTTCCAAAACGGAGCGTCTGGACCTTCTCAAGCTGATCGACGCATTAACGGAAGCATCCCGCCCCGTTCCTCAGTCAGCGGCAGAGAACGAAAATGGCAGCGCGCAGGCGAACAGCCATTCGGCCAGTCACGCCTTGTTGACGCTGCTCAAGCAGCAAGCCGACGAGTTGGATGCGCTCAAGAAACTCAGCCTCAGCCTCACCTCCAGCCTCGACCTGCAAACCGTGCTCAACGCCGTGATCACCGAAGCCATGCGTTTGGTACAGTACACATCCACGGTGGATATTTTTTTGTATAAGAACAACCTGCTCGAATTTGGCGCGGCGCTCGACCAGGCCGGGGCACGCACCCAACCGTACCTGCCGCCCCGCAAAGATGGTCTAACCAACAGCGTGGCGCAACGGGGGGAGATCATCGCGGTCGAAGACATGCTCGACCATCCGCTTTACGCCAAGGAACCTTACAGAAAAAGTGGCTCGATCATCGGCATCCCGTTGATGATCAACCACAACGTGGTGGGCGTGATGACCCTTTCCCGCACGGTGGCAGGCCCGTTCTCTCCATCCGAACTGCGCCTGCTGGGCTTGCTGGCCGACCAGGCCGCAGTGGCCATCTCCAACGCCAGCCTGCACCAGATGGTCAGCCACCAGGCCTACAGCGACCCGGTCACTGGCCTGCCTAACCGCCGCGCCCTGGACGAACGCCTGGACCGCGAAGTGCTCACCGCCCGCCGCACGGGCTACCCATTCTCGGTCATCATGATGGATTTGGACGGATTTAAGGAAGTCAACGACACCTACGGGCACAGCATCGGCGACCAGGTGCTGCGAGCCATCTTTAACTACCTGGCCACGGGTGTGCGCACCAGCGACTTCCTGGCCCGCTATGGCGGCGACGAACTGACCCTCATCCTGGTGCAGACCGACCTGGCGGCCGCGCGCCTGGTGGCAGAGAAGATGGTGGAACGCGTCAAACACTTCCGCTTCCACCTGCCTGACCGGCACGAGATTCGCCTGGGGGTTTCGGGAGGCATCGCCATGTATCCGATTCATGCCATGAGCGGTGCAGACCTGCTGCGCGCCGCCGACGAAGCCCTCTATCGCGCCAAGAAGCATCAGCGCGGCTCCTTCCTGGTGGCGCACGGGTTCACCGGTCCGCTCGATGGGTCCAATTCTTTCGACGTGTAACCTCGAAGAGTCCCGCCCTTTCACGCGCCAGCCGCCGTCCCCGCCGGCGGATTTTTAAGTCACGCTTCTCCAGTTGCGGGGTTATAACCGTCAAACGACCGAGGAGATTCCTTATGCCCCGCAAAGCCAAGATCATCCTGAACCCGATGGCCGATATGGGCCATGCCTGGCAGGTGGCGCGCGACTTGCGCACCATCGCCACCGGGCGCGGCAACACAGACTGGAGTGGGACGGTCTATCCCGGCCACGCCATCGAACTGGCGCGCCAGGCGGGCGAACAGGGCTACGAACTGGTCATCGCCATGGGCGGCGACGGCACCGTCCACGAGGTAATCAACGGGCTGATGCAGGTCCCATCGGAGCGGCGGCCTATCTTGGGCGTGGTGCCCGTCGGCTCTGGCAACGACTTCGCCCACGCCATCGGCATCCCGAACAAATCCGACCACGCTCTGGCCCACGCCCTCGACGGCGAAGCCTCGACCGTGGACCTCGGCCTGCTGACCGACGAACACGGCCGCCAGGAATACTTCGACAACACGCTCGGCATGGGCTTCGACGCCGTAGTCACCATCCGCTCGCACAGGTTGCCCATCGTGCGCGGCTTTCTGATGTACCTGACGGCTGTCATCCAGACCATCCTGCTCAACCACCACCCCGCGCGCGTGCAGATCGAGACCGAGCGCGATTCCTGGGAGGACCAGGTGCTGATGACCACGCTGTGCAACGGCGGGCGCGAAGGCGGCGGCTTCATGCTCTCGCCCGATTCGAGCATGACCGACGGCGCGCTCGAATTCCTGACCGTGCGCAAGGTCTCGCGGCTGATGATGTTCCGCCTGATCCCCGAATTCATGAACGGCACACACCGCCGCTTCACGCAGGAGATACGCATGGGCGCGTGCCAGAAGTTCAACCTCAGCTCCGACCGTCCGCTCTACATCCACGCCGACGGCGAGGTCTTCACCAGTTTCGGCAGCAACCTGCGCAAGGTGAGCATCGAGGTCGTGCCAAACGCGCTCCAGGTCGTGAAGGGATAAAAGTTGCAGGTTGAAGGTTGGACGGTTACAATTCGAACGTCCAACCTTTTTGATTCCGCCATGCCCACCCTGCTTGCCTCGCTCCAGAAACATGACCTCGGCCACCTGCGTATCGTCGCGGGCCTGTGGGGATTGGAACTGGACTCCGTCGAGGCCAACCTCGCTGCCGAAGAGTTGGCCGATTCGCTCCTGGACCCCGAGCTGGTCGCCGAGGTCCTCGACTCGCTCTCGGCTGAATCGCGCTCCGCCCTCGCGGCACTAACCACGGGCGACGGACGCCTGCCCTGGGCCGAGTTCACCCGCCGCTTTGGCGACATCCGCGAGATGGGCGCGGGCCGCCGCGACCGTGAGAAGCCGCATCTCAAACCCGCCTCGCCTGCCGAGAGCCTTTTTTATCGCGCTCTGCTGGCGCGCGCCTTCTTCGATACCGACAAGGGTCCGCAGGAATTTGCCTTCATCCCCGAAGACCTGCTGCCGCTGATCCTCAGCCTGGCCCGCCCCGACTCTGCATCGAGCGGTGAGCCGCTGGGACGCCCCGCCTCGCCCGTCGAGCGCGCGCACGAACTCCCCGCCACAGACCGCATCCTCGACGATACAACCACGCTGCTGGCTGCTCTGCGCATGGGCCAGGCAGCCCCCCCATCCGAGCCGCGGCTGCGCGCGCTGCTGACAACGGCAAAACTGCTCAAAGGCCATGCGCCCCAAGCCGACGCCATACGTAAATTCCTCGAAGCGCCGCGCCCCGACGCGCTCCAGATGCTGCGCGATGCCTGGACCACCAGCGAGACCTTCAACGAACTGCGCCTGATCCCCAGCCTGGCCTGCGAGGGCGAGTGGAGCAACCAGCCGCAGGAGACGCGCGAATTCCTATTGAACTTGATCGAGGCCATCCCTGCGGGCAAGTGGTGGAGCCTGCCTGCCTTTGTCCGTGCGGTGAAGGACAAGTTCCCCGATTTCCAGCGCCCCGCGGGCGACTACGATTCGTGGTTCATCAAGCGCGTCGCGGATGGCGCGTACCTGCGCGGCTTCGCCTGCTGGGACGAGGTCGATGGCGCGCTGGTCAAGTACTTCATCGACCTGCTGCATCGGCTGGGCATGGCTGACCTGGCCTGTGCGGAGAGCGGCGGCCCCGTCACGGCCTTTCGGCTGACAGCGCCGGCAGAGAAAAAAGAGGAAAAAGGAAAGATTGGCATCTCCTCGAATGGACGTTTGCTGGTACCGCGCCTGTTTCCGCGGGCGGCGCGTTATCAGATCGCGCGCTTTTGCGAGTGGGAGGACGAGAAACCCGAGGAATATCCCTATCGCATCACGGCATCTTCGCTGACCAACGCGGGCGCGCAGGGCCTCAAGGTGGAGCATCTGCTGGTGTTGCTGGCGAAATATTCCGAGGCGGGCGTCCCGCCGCAGTTGACCAGGACACTCAAACGCTGGGAGGTTAACGGGACCGAGGCGCGGGTGCAGAGCCAGGTCGTTTTGAGGGTCAGCCGACCCGAGGTTCTGGAGGAGTTGCGCAAGTCCAAGGCGGCGCGTTTCCTGGGCGAGAGTCTGGGTCCCACCACGGTGGTGATCAAGGATGGGGCGCAGTCCAAGGTGATGGCGGCGCTGACCGAGTTGGGCCTGCTGGCCGAAGACGAATCCACGAAGAAAACTTAAGGCGATTGTCACGGGCAAGTGGTGACAGTCGCCTTTTTGCATTTGGCTATAATCATTTTGTCAACCTCAACCACAGGAGACTCCATGTCTGCAAAACTCGATTGGCTCAAGCAGGAAATCGATGGCCTGAAGGAAGCGGGCCTGTACAACCGCATCCGCACGATCAGTTCGGCGCAAGGAGCGCGGCTGGTGGTGGACGGAAAAGAAGTGCTCAACTTCTGCTCGAACAATTATCTCGGGCTTGCCAACCACCCCAAGATCGTGGAAGCCGCCAAGGATGCCACGAAGAAATACGGCGTCGGCCCCGCAGCGGTGCGCTCCATCGCAGGCACCATGGACCTGCACGTCGAGCTCGAAAAGCGCCTGGCAAAGTTCAAGGGCGCCGAGGATGTGATCACCTTCCAGTCGGGCTTCACTGCCAACCTGGGGACCATCTCCGCGCTGGTTGGCAAGGAGGATGTGATCTTCTCAGACCGCCTGAACCATGCCTCGATCATCGACGGCTGCCGCCTCTCGGGTGCGAAGATCATCGCCTACGACCACAACGACGCCTCCGCGCTGGAAGCGGCCATCCAGGAAGCGGCTGGGACCTACCGCCGCGCCTTGATCGTCACCGACGGCGTCTTCAGCATGGACGGCGACATCGCGCCGCTGCCTGCGTTGTATGAAGTCGCCAAGAAATACGACATCCTGTTCATGGTGGATGATGCTCACGGCGAAGGCGTGCTCGGCAAGGGCGGACGCGGCATCGTGGACCACTTCGGCCTGCACGGCAAAGTGGACATCGAGGTCGGCACCATGTCGAAGGCTTTCGGCGTGATGGGCGGAATCGTGGCAGGCGACAAGACCATCATCGAGTGGCTGCGTCAGCGCGGACGCCCGTTCCTGTTCTCCTCGGCAGTGACCGTCCCCGATGCGGCGGCCTGTCTGGCCGCGGTGGATTTGCTGGAGAATTCCACCGAGCTGGTCGACCGTCTGTGGGACAACGCCAAATACTTCAAGGCCGAGATGAAGAAGCTCGGCTTCGACACGGGCGTGAGCGAGACGCCCATCACGCCCATCATGCTCGGCGAAGCGCCGCTGGCCCAGCAGTTCAGCCGCGAGCTGTTCGACGAGGGCGTGTTCGCCATGTCCATCGGATTCCCGACCGTGCCCAAGGGCAAGGCCCGCATCCGCGTGATGATCTCCGCCTCGCACGACCGCGATGACCTGGGTCAGGGCCTGGAAGCGTTTGCGAAGGTCGGCAAGAAGTTGGGTGTGATTTCGTAGTCCCCGCGCCCGTACATGGGTGATCCGTAGTCAAGTAGTAAGGCGGCGTTGTGGGGGAGCGCCGCCTTCTGTTTTTAAACCGCGAAGATACGAAGGCCGCGAATCTCTTAAAAAATCTTCGCGCTCTTCGTTTCTTCGCGGTTAATTTTTCTCCCTCTTCAACCCTATGGCTGTAGCAAAGTCGCTTGACAAAAGTAGGAAGTGTCGCCCTGAGCGAAG
>CALLJA010000033.1 GCA_938008865.1 uncultured Anaerolineales bacterium | reverse complement strand
TCCGCCCGGGCTGCCCGGCAGGGCAACGAGGAGGCCGATCAGGACCAGGATGGGGAAGAGGATCAGGGAATTGCGGTCTGTCGTTTTCATGGAAAATTCCTTATGCGTGCTTGCCGAGCCAGAATTTACGCCAGTCGCCGCCGCTGGCTTGCAGGGCCAGGAAGGCATACAGGCTGCCCGCGAAGAATCCCAGGGTCAGCATGGCCGCCGTCCACAGGATGGCGGCGGGCAGGGACTTCTCGCGGTAGATGATCCAGGCGGAGAAGAGCATAAAGCCCGTGTACAGGTCCACCATCGAGACGATGCCCCAGGGCATGCCGAGCAGGCGGCTGCCTTCGCCGAGGAAGTCGCCGACGGTGAATCCGTAGACGAGGACGGCGGTCATCGCGAGGATGCCGAGCAGGGCGACGAACTTTGCAATTTTCATGACTTACTCCTTGGAAATACAGGCGAACCCGAGCGCGCCGATGCCGAGGTGCGCGCCCAACACAGGGGTGATCTGCACGATGGGTACGTCGACCCCTTCGGGAAAATACGAGCGCACCTGCTCGCGCAGCCGCTGGGCCTCTTCGGTCACGCCTGCGTGCAAGATGGCTAGTTTTTCGAAGGGCGCATACTCGGCCAGCCACTCCAGCAGGCGTTCGATGGCGCGTTGTTGCGTGCGGGCGCGCAGGGCGGTGGGCTTGCCGAGGTTCATGTGCAGCAGTGGCTTGATCTGCAGGATCTCGCCCAATTTGGCGAGCGCAAAGTGCATCCGTCCGCTGCGGCGCAGGTACTCGAGCGTCTTCAGCGAGGCGAAGACGTAGGTGCGCTTCATCACGCCCTGCAAGGCAGCCAGGACCTGGTCGGTGCGCTGGCCGACCTGTGCCAGTTGCGCGGCCTTCTCCACCAGGAAGCCCATGCCCAGGCTGAGCTGCCCCGAATCCAGCACGGTGACCGGGATGCGCGTGAACTCCTCCGCTGCGGCGCGCGCCGAGTTGACCGTGGCGCTCAGGCTCTCGCTGATGTGGATCGACAGGATGGCCTGCGCGCCCTCGTTTGCCAGGCGCTCGTAGATTTGTGCGAAGACCTCGGGCCCGGGCGCAGCCGTGCGCGGCGCGGGGGTGAACCCGGGCAGGCGCGTATAGAATTCTTCGCGGGTCAGGTCCACGCCGTCGAGGAAGGTGCGCTCGCCCACGTGGATGTTCAGCGGGATGACGGTGATGCCCAGCAGGCGGGCCGTCTCGGCGGGCAGGTCGCAGGTGCTGTCGGTGACGATACGGAGGTTCATCGGTTTCCTTGCTCCTGGGGTGAGATGGGTTCGGGAACCTGCATGGGGTACATCTGGTGCAGCAGGTGGGTCACCTGGTAGGCGGTCTCTGGCTCGAAGGTGTAGAAGCCTTCGTACAGGCGTTGACCGTCGCCCGGGTCGATCTCTTCGGCCAGCAGGGTCGCGTACAGGCCCGCCCCGTAGGCCACCACGAACCAGTATTTTTCGAGCGGAGTCCCGCTGGTGCTGACTCCGATGGTGCGCGGCCATTTCGGGAGCGGCGCATCGGGCACGCCATATAGCCACAGTCCGCGCGCCGACTCGGCCACGCGCTTGTATTGCGCGGCCTGCGCTGCGATGCGCGAATAATACTGGAAGGAAACGTGCGTATCGGCCACGCCGCTGGTCTCGATCACGGCATCCTCGATCAGGTGGCTGATCTCGATCATGCTGCGCACCGAAAAGATGTATCGAAAACTGGAACGATTCAGGTCCTGCGCTTTGAGTTTCGAAGCGAAGCCTTCCGTGCGCGGCGAGAAATGCGGCAGCAGGCTATGGTAGAAGGTGGAAAAAACATCGCTGTTCATGTCTCAACTTGTCTGGCCTGGTCTTGCAGCCAGGCCTTGATCGGCGCGCCGACGCCGTTAATGTGCTTGTCCACGGCGTCGGAATAATTTTTCATGAAGTCGGCCAGTTCCTGGGGCGGGCGGTTATGGGCGTGCATGAGGGTCTTCAGCCAGTCCAGCTCCTGCGAGACATAACTCATGTCGCCCAGCGACAGGGCGGCGGCGATGTTATCGCCCAGGAAGTGGATGCCCGTGTTGACGCCTTCGGCGTTCAGGTGCAGGGGCGCGATCATTTCCTTGATACTGCTTTCGATGTGCAGGCGGTGCAGGTTGAAGGCTGCTAGGGCTGCCAGACACTCGGGCGGGATGGCCTGCCGGCCGCGCGGCGCAGGCGGCTCACGCAGCAGGTCTTCGACGGATTTGATTGCATCATCCACCGAGGAGCCCAGGAAGCGGCCGTGCACGGTCTCATGCAGGCGTGGATGGAGGTTGAAGATGCGCCCGCCGAACCCGACCTGGATATGCCTGCCTGCCATGCCTTGCGCGGTCATGTGCAGCGCGGCTGCGCTGATGAGTGTCTGTGCGACCAGGATCACCAGGTCCGCGCCGACAGCGGATACCGTTTCCTCGAAGCGCTCGGCCGGGACATTGGCGCCCAGGTAGATGACGTTCAGCCCGCGGCGGCGCAGGAAAAGCGTCAGCAGCAGGGGCGTGAAGGTGTGCCACTCGTCGGTGGGGCAGCCCACCAGCACGGTTTGCCTGCGGGTGGCCTTGGGCGAGGCGCTCAGGAGGGTGTCGAGGCGGCGCATGGCCAGGGCCGAGGCAAAGTGCTCTTGCTGCACGCTGGCGCGGTTCTCGTACCAGTACTGGCCCAGGTCCGACATGCCGCGCTGGAGCACGTCGGTGCAGACAGTTTCGACGGGGTACACGGCGAACGCCTGGTTGAGTACGTCTTCGGCGTGGGTCTCGTCGAAGTCGAGGCAGGCCGCCAGCCATTGCGCGCGCAGGGCATCGAGGCTGGTGTCAGGGAGACGGTAGGCGGCCCGGGCGGAGGCAGAGGCCTGCGCCGCAGAATCAGCCAGCGGGTCCACACCTGTGGTGTGATGTTCGTTCCACATATCCACCGCGCGCGAGATGCTCATTCCCTCAGCCTGGCGGGCCATCAGCCACTTGATCGTCTCGATATCGTATTGCGAGTACAGGCGGTGGCCGCCCGGCGTGCGCTGGGGCAGGGGCAGTCCGTAGCGGCGTTCCCAGGCGCGCAGGGTGTCGGCGGAAATGCCCGTCTCGATCAGGACGGCTTTTAGATTGTAGACAGGCGATTTGTTGATGGACATATCGAACTCCAGGGATGAGAGATGGGCAGGATGCAAAGGTTTTGCAAGGCTATTGTACCTGCTTTGTCTCTAATTTTCTCTCAGGATTGGGCCGCGGCGCGTTCCAGGCGCAGGCCCCGCACACGCAACTCCCTGGCTTCTTTGAGAATACGTTCGGTGGTCAGGCGGGCCGAGAGCAGCACGATGGGCAGGCCCGTGCCCGGGTGGGTGGACGCGCCCGCGAAATACAGGTTCTTGTATTTGGCGTGGCGATTCTGCGGACGAAGGAAGCCGACCTGCCAGAAGTTATGGCTCAAGCCGAAGGCCGCGCCCTTGGCGAGGTTGAAGCGCTCCTGCCAGGTGCGGGGGGTGTAGGTGATCTCGAACTTGATGTGCTCGCGGAGGTCGGTCACGCCCATTTCTTTGGCGAGGCGCGCGAAGACGGTCTCGCGGGCCTTGTTCACCATGGCGTCCCAGTCCTGCTGGCTGCGGGCGTCGAGGTGGCCGACGGGCACCAGCACGTAGAAGGTGTCCTGGCCCTCGGGCGCGGCGTCAGGGTCGGTACGGGCAGGCGCATGGACGTAGAAGGAGGGTTCCCCGGGCAGGCGGTGTTCTTCGAAGATCTGGTCGAAGGAGGCCTTATAGTCGCCGCCGAGGAAGATGTTGTGGTGCGCCACCTGTGAGTAGCGTTTGTCCACGCCCCAGTAGAACATGATGGCCGAGCAGGTGTAGAGTTTCTCGTCCAGTTTTTTGGCTTCGGCGCGGTCGGGCAGCAATTGGTCGTAGATGTAGGGCAGGTCTGCGTTGCCGACAAAGATGTCGGCGCTGAACTCGCGTCCGTCTTCGGTCAGGGCCGAGACGACCCTTCCTTTATCCACGTTCATCTTCTTCACGGGCGCGTCGTAGATGAATTTCACGCCCAGCCTTTCGGCGACGCGCGTCAGGGCCTGGATGCCCGCGTACATCCCGCCCATCGGATACCAGACGCCCTCGGCCAGTTCGGTGTACTGGAGCAGCGAGTAGGTGGCGGGCGCGTCGTAGGGGCTGAGACCCAGGTACATGTTTTGGAAGGTGAAGGCGGCTTTCAGGCGCTCATCCTTGAAGTAGCGGCCCGTGTTGCGGTAGTGCTTGTCGAGCGCCTTGAGTTGGAAGATGAGCGGCAGGTTGGCCAGGCTGAAGTATTCGAAGATGTTGTAGAAGTTGCGTCCGACGAACTTTTCGAGCGAGAGTTTGTAGTGTTTCGAGCCTTCCGTGATGTAGCGCAGGAAGCCCGTGAAGGCCGTCTTCTCGATGCGCTCCAACTGGGTTTGCATCTCGCCCAGGTTCGAGGTCAGTTGCAGTTGCAGGCCATCCTCGAAATGGACCTTGTAGGTCGGGTCGATGCGGCGCAGGTCGAGGTGTTCGTTCATCTTCTCGCCCAGCGCGCCGAAGGTCTCCTCCCAGACCTCAGGCATCAGGAAGAGCGTCGGGCCGATATCGAAGCGGTGTCCATCACGGATGATCTGGTTGCAGCGCCCGCCGGAGTTCCCGTTCTTCTCCAGCACGGTCACGTCGTAGCCGTTGCGGGCCAGGCGGGCGGCGGTGGCGATCCCGCCGATGCCGGCGCCGATCACGAGGGCGGTGGGTTTGTGAGACATGAGATACCTTCTTTCTGAGGCAGGAGGACGAATTTTCCATGATTATATCTATTGTCCATTATTTGTCAAGATTTATTGGGAAATAGCTTTACAAAACCTTGACAAATATTCTAAATTGGATAAAATAGGCCCACACAAAACTCGGAGGCACACATGGAAATGCACATGAACTGGGAACACCAATTGCTGGCCCTGGCTGGGAACGACTCGCACCCCACTCCGCGCACCCTCTTTTCCTACTGGGCCGGGGACGACTCCCTGCGCCAGGCCTACACTCTGGCCGGGCGCATTGCCGCCGAGCACAGCAAATCCTTTTACATGGCTTCGGGGTTGCTGCCCGAGGAAAAGCGCGCCGCCGTGCGCGCCCTGTATGCCTTCTGCCGTACCGTGGATGACATCGTAGATGAGGCCGCCGCGGGCGACCGTGAGCAGCAATTGGAGTACTGGCGCAATGTCGTCCACACCGCCCTGGCCCCCGAGGGCGACCTGGTGGCCGCCGCCTGGGTCGACGCCATGACTCGTTACCACATCCCGCGCCACTACGCCCTGCAATTGATCGACGGCGTGGCCCGCGACCTGACCCAATCCCGTTATGCCACCTTCGACGACCTGGCTACCTACTGCTACGGGGTGGCTTCTACGGTCGGGCTGATGAGCATGCACATCGTCGGCTTCCACGGGCGCGGCGCCATCCCGCACGCCATCAAACTGGGCGTGGCCCTGCAAATGACCAACATCCTGCGCGACGTGGGCGAAGATTACCGCAACGGGCGTGTGTACCTGCCGCGCGAGGACATGCTCGAGTTCGGCATCTCCGAGACCGATATCGAAAGGGGTGTGGTGACGCCGCGCTGGCGCAAGTTCATGCAGTTCCAGATCGAGCGTACGCGCGCCCTGTATGAGGAAGGCTGGAAGGGCGTGGCCATGCTCGACCGCGACGGGCGTATGGCCATCGGCGCCTCGGC
>CALLJA010000032.1 GCA_938008865.1 uncultured Anaerolineales bacterium | reverse complement strand
GAATCCCACTCGAAGAAGCCGTCGCAGCGCGTCGGACCTTCGCCATTATCTCGCATCCAGATGCGGGCAAGACCACGCTGACGGAAAAGTTGCTGCTGTACGGCAACGCCATTGACCTGGCGGGTAACGTGCGCGCGCGCCGCAATCAGCGTGCCACCACCTCCGACTGGATGGAGATGGAACGCGAGCGCGGCATTTCCATCACCTCGACCATCCTGCAATTCCCCTACAAAGGCCACGTCGTCAACCTGCTGGATACGCCAGGCCATCAGGATTTCTCCGAGGATACCTACCGCACCCTCTCCGCCGTGGACAGCGCCGTGATGGTCATCGACGGCGCCAAAGGCATCGAGCCGCAGACCCTCAAGCTGTTTGCCGTCTGCCGCAAGCGCGGCATCCCCGTCTTCACCTTTATCAACAAGATGGACCGTCCCGCCCGCGACCCGTTCGAATTGCTGGACGAGATCAAAAAGGTGCTCGGCATGGAGCCGATCCCCATGAACTGGCCGCTCGGCGATGGGCAAGATTTCCGCGGCGTGTATGACCGCGCCTCGAAGGGCGTCTATCTCTTCGAGCGCACCGAGCGCAATGAACGCATGGCGCCCGAGATCTTCGTCCCGATGGACCAGCTTGAAGAGGTCGGCAAGGTCTCCCGCCAGCGTGTGGAGCACCTGGCCGAGAACATCAGCCTGCTGGACGAGGTCGGCGTGGTCTTCGACCATGAGGCTGTCCTCAACGAAGAGCAGACGCCTGTCTTCTTCGGCAGCGCGGTGACCAACTTTGGCGTGCGCCTTTTCCTGGATGCCTTCATCCAGTACGCGCCTCCGCCCCAGCCCTACCAAAGCGACCTGCGTTCCGTCTCACCGCAGAATGAGGAGTTCTCAGGTTTCGTGTTCAAAATCCAGGCCAATATGAATCCCAAGCACCGCGACAGCGTGGCCTTTATGCGCATCTGCTCGGGCCGCTTCGAGCGCGGCATGGACCTGGTCCATGCGCAGTCGGGCAAGACCATGCGCCTGCTGCGTCCGTACAAGCTATTTGCCAACGAGCGCGAGGTCATCGACGAGGCTTTCCCTGGCGATGTGCTGGGCCTGCCCAACAACGGTGACTTCGCCATCGGCGACTCGCTGTGCGGTGGCGCGACCGTGCGCTTTGCGTCGATCCCGCGCTTCCAACCCGAGCACTTCGCGCTCTTGCGCAACACGGACCTGGGCAAGCAGAAGCAGTTCAGCAAGGGCCTGTCACAGCTCGAAAGCGAAGGCGCGGTGCAGGTGCTGTACAACGTCAACGCCTTCAAGCGCGAGCCGATCCTGGCCGTGGTGGGACAGTTGCAATTCGACGTGGTGCAGGCCAGGCTCAAGGCCGAGTACAACGTCCCGACCGAGTTGGAGCGCC
>CALLJA010000031.1 GCA_938008865.1 uncultured Anaerolineales bacterium | reverse complement strand
TGGCTCCGCTCTTCCTGCTGCTGGTCTCCAATCTGGAAGGCTTCCTTGAGATTCTGCACCGCCGCGGCCTGTTCTGGACCTTCAATGCCGACGGTACCGCCACGTCCGCGTTCTGGACCTGGCTCGACATCCGCGACCTGACCCAGGCGCCGAGTCAGCCGCTGGGCGGCGCGCCCGAACGCTTCTGGTGGTGGTGGCGCGCCTCGCGCGTCATTCAGGATTACACCCTGAGCGGCGACTGGAAGGAGATCATCGACGAGTTCCCCGCTTTCTCCTTCGTGCTGGGCGACCTGCATCCGCATGTCCTGGCTCTGCCCTTCGGCCTGCTGGTGGTGGCGGTGGCGCTCAACCTGTTCCTGGGCGGCTGGCGCGGCTCGATCCCCGTGCCCTTCCTTGGCGCGCGGATTCACATCTCACCGCTGGGTTTTGTCGTATCCGCGCTTACCCTGGGCGGGCTGGCCTTCCTCAACCTGTGGGACATCCTCGCGGCGGGCACGCTGGTGGCCTTTGCTTACCTGCTTCTGCGCGTGCGCGAAGACGGCTGGAGCTGGGCGCGCCTCGAAGATTTGCTGCTCTTCGGCCTGCCGCTGGCGGCCTGCTCTCTCTTGTTGTACCTGCCCTTCTACCTCGGCTTTTCATCGCAGGCCGGCGGATTGCTGCCCAACCTGGTGGCCCCCTCGCGCGGCGCGCATTTGTGGGTCATGTTTGGGACGCTCTTCCTGCCGCTCTTCGCCTACCTGGCCTGGCTGACCTTCATCCGCCGCGGCGCGAACTGGCGTCTCGCCCTGTTCGTGACCCTGGGCCTGCCTCTGGTCCTGTGGGTCTTGTCCTGGCTGGTGGGGCTGGCTGCCAACCTCGTCCGCCCGGAGGTGGCGCAGATGTTCCTCGCCACGCAGGGGGTCAGCGACACGTCCACGCTGTTCGCCGCTGCCTCGGCCCGCCGCCTGCAAACCATCGGCGGATTGCTGACTCTGATGGCGCTGCTCTTCCCCGCACTGGCCTTCCTCTTCCAGAAGCGGGACGAGGTCGCGGACGCAGAGGTTGAATCTGCCGCGCCCCGCTCCAGCGAGCCTGACCCGACGCTCTTCGTGCTCCTGCTCATTTTGTGGGGCCTGTTGCTCGTGCTGGGGCCCGAGTTCCTATATCTTCAGGACCAGTTCGGCTGGCGCATGAACACCATCTTCAAGTTCTACTATCAAGCCTGGATGCTGTGGAGCCTGGCCGCGTCCTTTGGCATTGCCGTGTTGTGGAAGCGTCTGCGCCCGGCTGCGAATGCGGTCTTCACGCTGTGCGTTGCTTTGATCCTGGCTGCTGGGCTGGCGTATCCCGTCATGGCCTTCCCGAACAAGACCGCCGACTTTGCCCCCCAGCACGGCTTCTCGCTCGACGACTTTGACCGCGTCCGCCGTGACACGCCCGACGAGGCCGCTGCCATGCAATTCCTGCTGGAGGCCGGCGACGGGGTGCTGGCCGAGGCCAGTTCGGTCAATGCCAGTTACAGCGGCTACTCGCGCTTCTCCACCTACACTGGCCTGCCGACCGTCATCGGCTGGCCCATGCACGAGGGGCAGTGGCGCGGCACGGCCGAGCCGCAGGGTAATCGCCTCGCCGACCTGGCCGCGCTCTACACCACGCCCGACTGGCTCACCGCACGCCAGATTATCGAAATGTACGGCATCCGTTATATCGTGGTCGGCCCGCTGGAGCGCAGCACCTATCCCGTCAATGAGCAGAAGTTCTTCGACAACCTGCCCATCGTCTTCCAGAACGCTGGCGTGACGATCTATGAGGCTTCGCAGCCCGCCGCTGAAAACAGGTAAAATACTTCCCATGGATTCTCCCCGCTTCAAACGAGAGAACGCGCTGTACCTGCTGGCCTTTGGGCTGGCCCTGGCCTTGCGCCTGGTCCGCCTGGGCGTCTTCCCGCTGACCGACCTGGAGGCCTCCGCCGCCCTGAGCGCCTTGGATGTGGCCGGCGGCCTGCGGACCGCGATTGGCCCGAATCCGCTCTATGCCCTGTTGACCGGCGCTTTCTTCTTTGCCTTCGACAGCACCAACTTCTTTGCGCGCCTGGCCCCCGCGCTGACCGGCAGCCTGCTGGTTTTTGCGCCGCTGCTCTTCCGTCATCGCCTCAAGCCGCGCGCGTCCCTGATCCTGGCCTTCCTGGTTGCCTTCGACCCGGGCTTGCTGGCGCTTTCACGCCAGGCGGGCAGTTCCATCTTTGCGCTCACCTTCCTGCTCCTGGCCTGGGGCTTCTGGGAGCGCGGACAGGCGCGTTGGGCCGGCGTTTGCGCGGCCCTGTCTCTGTTGGGCGGGCCGGCCTTGTGGCCCGGGCTGTTCGGCCTGGGCGTGACCTGGGCCATTCTGCAAGGCGTAATCTACCGCTCCAAAACGGAACCAGGTTCCCTGTCCCGGGCCGGCTGGCGAGACGCGTGGCCCCCATTTCTGGCGGTGCTGGTGCTACTTGGCACGGGCTTCTTCCTGGTCCCCTCCGGGCTGGGCGGTATCTTCAACGGACTGGTGGATTATCTGGGCGGCTGGCGCGGTTCCTCGGGGGTGGCAGGTTGGCAACTGTCGCTTTCGCTGGTTTTCTACCAGCCGCTGGCCCTGCTGTTCGCCGTCATCGGCCTTGCGCGCGGATGGTGGGTGGGCAGCCGCCGCGTCATCCGCTTGAGCGTGTGGATGCTGGCGGCGCTGGTGCTGGCGGTCTTCTATCCGGGCCGCCAGGTGCATGACCTGGCCTGGATGTTGATACCGTTACTGGCGCTGGCGGCGCTGGAACTCTCGCGTCACATGGACCTGCGCAAAGTGGAGAGCGCCGAAGCCGGCGGCGTGGCCGCGCTGACGGCCATCCTGCTGATCTTCGCCTGGCTCGACCTGGCCGGCCTGCTGTGGGATATGCCCGGCACCGAGCGCGGCAACCTGCGCATGGTGATGCTGGTTGGGGCCTTGCTGTTGCTGGTTGTCAGCCTGTTGCTGGTGGCGGTGGGCTGGTCGCTGCGCGTGGCCCGGCTGGGCGGGGTCTGGGGCGTGGTCATCGCGCTCGGGCTGGGGACGCTGGCCGCTGGCCTGGGCGCGGGGCATATCCGCGCCGAATATTCCTCTGAGATGTGGGACGCGGGCGCTTATCCCGCGCACGCCGACCTGTTGGCCGCCACGGCGGGCGAACTATCTGAGTGGGGCGTGGGCATCGAGAACGGCCTGCCCATTACCATCTCGGGCTTGGATTCGCCCGCTGTGTTGTGGGCCTTGCACCGCCATGAATTGACCGTGGTGGACGCGCTGGACGCCTCCACCGCTCCCGCCATCCTCGTCACGCCTTTGCAGAACGAGCCCGTCCTGGCTGCTTCTTATCGCGGGCAGGACTTCACCTGGAACCAGCGGCCCGCCTGGGACGCGGTCGGTTTCAACGAGTGGCTGCGCTGGGTTGTCCTGCGCGAGATGCCGCAAAACTTCGATACGATCCTGCTTTGGGCACGTTCCGACCTGTTCATCGACGCGCCTGCCGCGCCCTGACCTGTGACCCCATGACAAAATCCTCTCCCCCCTCCATCATCGCCATCGACGGCCCCGCCGCCTCGGGTAAGTCCACCCTGGGCCGCCGTCTCGCCGACGAACTCGGCTATCTCTTCTTCGACACCGGCGTCATGTATCGCGCCGTCACCTGGCTGGCGCTCTCGCGCGGCGTGGACGTGAGCGACGAAGCTGCCGTCACGTCCCTGGCCGAAACGGCCCAGATCGACGTGGCCTCGCCCTCCAGGGATGACGGCCGCGCCTGCGACGTCCTCGCCGATGGCGTGGACATCACCTGGGAGACCCGCCGCCCCGAGGTGGAAGCGAACGTTTCGGTCGTCTCCGCTTATGCGGGCGTGCGCCAGGCGCTCTCGGACCAGCAGCGCCGTATCGGTCTGCGCGGAAAAGTCGTCATGGTTGGGCGCGACATCGGCACGGTGGTGTTGCCTGAAGCCGACCTCAAGGTCTACCTCGACGCCACCGCCGAGGAACGCGCCAAACGCCGCTATGACGAGGTCCGCGCGCGCGGGGGAACCCCCGACTACCAGGAGATCCTCGACAAGGTCATCCAGCGTGACCGCATCGACTCGACCCGCGCCGTTGCGCCCCTGCGCCCGGCTGACGATGCCGTCCTGCTCGACTCGGACCAGATCGACGCTGACCAGGTCTTCGAGCGCGTGAAGAATTTGTGCAAGTGACAGAGACCTACCGCCTGCCCGCCTACGTTCGCTTCACCCGTCCGCCGCTGATTGCAGCCGTGCGGACGGTGTTCAAATTGCTGGGCCGCATCACTGTCAGCGGACGGGAGAATGTGCCGTTGGGCCAGCCGTACATTGCGGCCATGAACCATGTTTCCATCATCGATCCGCCGGCGGCTCTGTGCTTCTGGCCCGAGACCTTGGAGGCCATCGGCGCGGTGGAGGTCTTCAGCCGCCCGTTCCAAGCGCAGTTGGTGAAGTGGTACGGCACCATCCCCGTCCATCGCGGCGAATATGACCGCGCCTTGATCGACAAGTTGCTGGCGCTGCTTGGGGCGGGCCGTCCGCTGATGATTGCGCCCGAAGGCGGACGCTCGCACGTCACGGCCATGCGGCGGGCCAAGCCGGGCGTGGGATTCATCCTGCAAAAGGCGGGCGTGCCGGTCCTGCCGGTCGGCCTGGTTGGCACTACCGGCGACTTCCTTGCGCGCGGCCTGCGCGGAGAACGCCCACAGGCCGAGATCCGCATCGGCAGGCCCATCAGGCTCCCGCCCACACCGTCTGATCCTGTGCAGCGGCGCGAGGCCCGCCAGCAGGTCGCGGACCTGGTCATGTCGCACATCGCGGGCCTGCTGCCCGAGGAATACCGCGGTGTGTACGCCGAAAGCGCTATTGTCCCCGCCTGAGATTAAAAATCTAATGCACTTGTAAGCCGCCCGATAGGCAACCAGTGGGGGTTTTGGGACTATAATTTCGTATATCTGGTATGCGCTTCCTGCCCAGTCTGACCAGCCTTTCCATTTACCTTGCCGCTCCCACACCCATCGGTGTGGGGGCGTGGTTGGCTTTGGCGGGCCTGTTGGTCTATACCCTCTTCCGCTGGCGGGAGGCCCAGTTCAAGTGGACGGCGGCTTCGTGGGGCATCCTGCTGGGCTTGTTCATTCTGACCCCGCTGGCCAGCCTGTTCATCGGCTTCCGTCTGGTCTCGCCGGGCGGGCTGCCCCTGCCCAACCTGCCGGCCGAGCCGGGCTCGTCGATGATGCTGCTCTCGGCCATCCCGTGGACTCTGGCAGGTGGGCTGCTGGGGCCGGTTGGTGCAGCGGTGCTGGGAGCCTTTGCTGGGCTGTTGCGCGGCGCATACGAAACCTATAATTATTTCACGCTGTTGGAAATGGCCTTTGTGGCCGCCTGGTTTTCGATGGCCGTGCGTCAGCGGTATCGCACCGGCCTGTACGCCGTCCTGCGCCAGCCGTTGGTAGCGGCGCTGATCCTGATCCCTGTCCACGCTATCTTCTACGTGGTCGGTGCCTTCTTCACGCTCGACACCGCCGCCGCCGCCCGCCTTGATTTTGCCTTGAGCAACGTGGGCGTCAGCACCCTGGCCTTTGCCGGGGAGATGCTGGTCGCCGGGTTGGTGGCCCAGGTCGCGGCGATGTCTTTCCCGAAAGCCTGGGGCGGACGGCAGCCCTTGCAGCCTTCGCCCATCGAACGCAGCCTGGAGGCACGCTTCGTCTTCGGTACGGGGGCCTTCATCGCCATCATTTTGTTGACCTTGTTGATTCAGGACTGGCAGGTGGCCGGACAGGCCGCCCGCACCCTGCTTGAAGATCGCATGTCGAGCACGGCCTCGGCGGCAGCCGACAGCGTGCCCTTCTTCCTCGAAACGGGACAAAGCCTGGCGGCGCAGATCGCCTCGGACCCGCGCCTGCTTGAACTCAGCGGCGCGGAACTCTCGGCCTTCCTTGGACAGCGCATCCAGACCCTGCCCTACTTCGACCAGGTCTTCCTGCTCGACCCGTCCACGCGCACCGTCCTCGCGGGCTACCCGTTCGATGCGGCGGCCAGTTTCATGCTCTCCCCTGAAGAGGAGATCGGCCTGCAGCGCGCGGCGGGCGGCGTGCCATCCCAAACCTATTCCCTGCCCCCGTCCGCCGCGGACGGGGCGGCGCGCGTATCCTTTCTGGCGCTGGTGCAAAACCCTGGCGGCGCGAACCTGCTGTTGATCGCGCGCACCAAACTTGAATCCAACCCGCTGACCAAGTCGCTGCTTAACACGCTGGGTAGTGTAAACGACCTGAACGGCTCGGGCGTTTTGCTCGACGAGAACAATCGTATCCTCTACCACTCGACCGCCGGACAGACCCTGGCACCTTACACGGGCCCCACCGAGCCGGGGATGCAGGAGATCACCGCGTCGAGCGGCGTGCGCCAGTTGGTCTATTACCAGCCGGTGCTTGGGCATCCTTGGGCTGTGGCGCTGACCATCCCCTCGCAGGAAGCCCAACAACTTGCGCTGGAGATCGCCCTGCCGCTCTCGCTGATGATCCTGGGCCTGGCCCTGGTGGCGCTGGTCTTCCTGCGCTTTGGCCTACGCGCCGTGACCGGGTCGCTGCAAACCCTGGCCGTGGAAGCCGACCGCATCGCCCAGGGTAAACTCGACCATCCGCTATTGGTGGATGGCGTGGACGAGATCGGCCAGTTGCGGCGCGCCTTCGAGCAGATGCGCGCCAGCTTGCAGGCCCGCCTCGACGAACTCAACCGCCTGCTCTTCGTCAGCCAGAGCGCGGCCTCCAGCCTGGAGATGCAGGACGCGCTCCAGCCGGTGCTGGAAGGCGTGTTGGCCACCGGGGCCAGTTGCGTGCGCATCGTGCTCGAACCCGGCAACCTGCCCGAGACCCCGGCTGAGATGCCTTCCAGCTACTCGCTGGGCGCCACTAGCAAACGTTACGCCCACCTCGATGAGCAGGTGCTGGACGCAGCCCAACTGCGCGAGAAGATCGTCATCCCCGCCCTGGCGCGTTCGCGCGAACTGCCGGTCAACCTGTCGATGGACAACCCGGGCGCGCTGCTGGCAGTGGCGCTGCGTCACGAGAGCCGCTATTACGGCGTGCTGTGGGCAGCCTACGACCAGCCGCGCGCCTTCTCTGAATCGGATGTGCGTTTCGTGATCACCGTGGCTGGCCAGGCTGCGCTGGCCGTCTCGAACGCCTACCTGTTCCTGAACGTGGAAGCCAGCCGCCGCCA